>CAZEUV010000093.1:0-11534 GCA_964515285.1 uncultured Maribacter sp.
ATCGACTTGCCTTCAAGATCCGTTCCTTGAATTGCGTTGTTCAACTTTGTGGTATACCCGTTGTGATGTTTGGTATGATGTATTTCCATCGTTCTGGCGTCAATATGAGGTTCCAATGCGTCATAGGCATAGGGTAAATTAGGTAGTTCAAAAGCCATAATTATTGTGTGTTTAGGTTAAAATACTATTTCTTCAAATTTACATCTTTTAACCCACATTATGCATTGGAAAATCTAATACGTCTTGAAATCACTGCAAAACCTGTCTGCCGACAGGCAGGTATAACACTTTGTTGTTTTTTGTCCTTTCAAACCTCATGCTGACCCTCAAATGCATAGTGCGGATTTAACAACTATAATCCTATAATTATTTGTTAAGAACTGTTCGATATTGCGTATTTTGCAGACAAAAATAGGTGCAAGAAGCTCTCTTTAAAATATATAGCGCATCAGCTGGCTCGGGCAAGACCTATACACTTGCCAAAGAGTATCTAAAAATAATTCTCTCCTCGAACAAAGGCTATAGACGAATTTTAGCTGTAACCTTCACCAATAAGGCCGTAAACGAAATGAAAGAGCGTATTCTCGACAATCTTTTTGTTTTTGGCCAAACCTTAACTATAGACAATGCACCGCCCATGTTTGTGGATCTTGTCGAAGAACTTCAAATTGATGTTTCTGACCTGCAAAAAAAGGCCAAGACAACTCTAAAAGAAATACTCCACAACTATGCATACTTTGACATTTCGACCATTGACAAGTTTACTCACCGCCTTATTCGCACATTTGCCAAAGACCTTAAACTACCACAGAATTTTGAAGTTGTTCTAGATACCGATCTCTTATTGGATGAGGCCGTATCAAAACTAATAAACAAGGCGGGCAGTAACCCTAAATTGACCAAAGTGCTCATTGATTTCGCTTTAGAGAAAATCGACGATGACAAAAGTTGGAATATCGCCCTAGACCTTAACAAAATAGGTAAACTCTTGTTCAACGAAACCCATGCAAGGCACCTAAGAAAGGTCGTAGATAAGGAAATAGATGATTTTATCGATTTAAAAAATATTTTTAATAGTGAAATAAAAAAAGTAGAGACACAAGCCTCTACAATATCAAAGGCGGCACTGGAATTTATTACTAGCACAGGTCTTCAGCCTACTGATTTTCCCCGTGAAACGCTTCCCAACCATTTTAAAAAAGTAATTGACGGGGTTTTTCTGTCAAGATTACTATACGGTAACAAATTAGAAGAAAACCTAATAAATGGCAAGATTTTAAAATCAGGAATCGTACTGCCTTCCGAAGAACTTCCCATTAAAATATTACATTATTATTTAGACGTCAAATCACAGGTCTACAAACGGGCTTTTTTAAAAAACGCATATAAGAACATTGTTCCCCTTACGGTACTGAATGCTATTCAACAAGAGGTTAGGGCAATTGAGATCGAACGCGACCAAATATCGATTTCTAAATTCAATGCCATTATTTCGAACGAAGTAAAAGACCAACCGGCACCTTTTATTTATGAACGATTAGGAGAGAAATACCGGCATTATTTCATTGATGAGTTTCAAGATACTTCTGAAATGCAATGGAACAACCTTGTGCCCCTCATCGGAAACGCTCTTGAAAGTGAGGATATGCAAGGAGAAAAAGGCTCTCTTTTCTTGGTAGGCGATGCCAAACAGGCCATTTATCGTTGGCGGGGCGGTAAGGCCGAGCAGTTTTTAGATCTCATCAATCTAAGTGTCAACCCATTTGTATTGCCCCCCCACATTGAAAACTTACCTTCAAATTATCGCAGTCATGAAGAAATCGTAAAATTCAACAATGATTTTTTTACGGCCACCAGCCCTTTTCTGAACCAACCCATATATAAAACCCTTTTTGAAGAGGGAAACCAACAAAGGTTCAATAGCAAAAAAGGAGGAATGGTTCAACTCACTTTTTTAGATGTTGATACTGATGGTAATATCGATGATAAATACTGTGAAGAGGTTTTGAAATCGATCAATGAGGTGAAAGAAAAAAAATACCAGTACAAAGACATTTGCATCTTGGTCAGGAGCAATAAAGAAGGGGTGCTATTGGCCAATTTTTTAACGCAAGAGAAGATACCGATTATATCTTCAGAGAGCCTATTGCTCAAAAGCAGTCCCAAAGTCAGGTTTCTCATTAATTTGCTACGCTACCAAAGTCAACCACAAGATTTGGAAATAGCGTATGAGCTGCTATTGTTTTTATCGGCCAATAATGACAATCGCCATTTTTTTATAGCACAACACCTTGAAAGTCTACCTGATCTATTACAAGCGATCTATGGGTTCGAAATAGATTATTTAAGTCAAAAGTCAACCTATGACGTTCTTGAATACGCCATTAAACAATTCGACCTCGTGCCAGGTTCTGATGCCTATATCAATTTCTTGATGGACGGCGTTTTTGATTTTGAGCAAAAAGAAGGTGTTGATATTCCAGATTTTTTGCTGTACTGGGGAAAGAAAAAAGACAAGCTGAGCATTGCCGCACCCGAAAACACCGATGCCGTTCAGATCATGACCGTGCACAAAGCTAAAGGACTTGAGTTTTTCATTGTTATTTTTCCCTATGCCAATTCAAATATTTATAAAGAAATAGATCCAAAACTATGGTTACCCGTTCAAAAAGATGACTATAATGGGTTTGAAGAGATTTTGATAAGCAAAAAACAAGAAGTCGCCGACTATGGCGAAACCGCCAAAACGCTATTTGACGAAGAACAGCACAGATTAGAACTGGATGCATTTAATGTACTGTACGTTGCCTTGACCAGGGCCGTTAAAGCATTATATATCATCACTAAAAAAGATCTAACTAAAAAAGGAGAGCATAAAACAGGGTATTACTCGGGCCTATTCATTCATTATCTGATAAAAAAAGGATTGTGGCAAAAAGAGAAAACAAGCTACCTCTTTGGTAAGTTGGATGTTTCTAAAGAAATCGTTGCCACTGAAAAACAAGCGGATATTGCCTATGCATATTCGCACAAAGAAAGATCTGGGTTTAGAATTCTTGCAAAATCAGGAGTGCTTTGGGGCACCGATAGAGAAGATGCCCTGCTCAAAGGAAACCTCATCCATTTTATCATGGGTCTGGTAGAAACCAAAAAAGATGTCGAAAATGCATTGCATACCGTATTGCGAAATGGCGATATTTCTCTAGATGAAACCGATGCCCTAAAAACCAAGATCGATCAAATAATGAACCATCCTGCACTTGAGGAGTATTATAAGGAAGGGTATACTGTCAAGAATGAAAAAGACATCATAACTAAAGATGGGCATGTTCTACGCCCTGACAGGGTGGTGATCAGTGAAAACAAAGCGACCATCATCGATTATAAGACCGGTAAGAAAAACCCAAGATACAAAGAGCAACTATTCGAATATGGCGATGCTCTGCATTCAATGGGCTATTTAGTGGAGAATAAAATCATTGTATATATTAACGAAGAAATAACCCCTGAATTCATTTAAACACAATATTATGTACGGAAAAATACAAGAACATCTACAAAAAGAACTAAATCAAATTAAGGAAGATGGCCTTTATAAAAAAGAGCGCATCATCACTTCGGCTCAAGGTGCCATTATCAAAATTTCAACGGGCCAAGAGGTCATTAACTTTTGTGCCAATAACTATTTGGGGCTATCATCGCATCCTGATGTCATACAGGCAGCAAAAGATACAATGGATACCCATGGTTTTGGAATGTCATCTGTGCGTTTTATCTGTGGCACCCAAGACATCCATAAAGAACTAGAACAAAAAATAGCCGATTTCTATGGTACCGAAGACACCATATTATATGCAGCGGCCTTTGATGCCAATGGTGGGGTTTTCGAGCCCTTGCTGACCGCAGATGATGCCATTATCTCAGATTCATTGAACCATGCCTCAATAATAGATGGTGTTCGTCTCTGCAAGGCCAAACGATATCGATACGCAAATAGCGATATGGTCGATCTTGAAAAGCAGTTGAAACAAGCCATTACTGATAACGCACGGTTTAAGATAATCGTGACAGACGGTGTTTTCTCTATGGATGGATTAGTAGCACCATTGGACAAAATTTGCGACCTAGCAGAAAAATACGATGCCATGGTCATGATCGATGAGTGCCATGCAACTGGCTTTATAGGAGAAACAGGGCGCGGCACCTTAGAGGAAAAAGGCGTAATGGATCGTATTGATATCATAACGGGTACCTTGGGCAAGGCCCTTGGGGGTGCGATGGGTGGTTATACCACGGGCAAAAAAGAGATCGTTGAAATATTACGACAACGATCTAGGCCCTATCTCTTTTCCAATTCCTTGGCGCCTGCTATCGTAGGTGCTTCTATTAAGGTATTCGATATGTTGAAAAACGATACTTTTCTAAGGGATAAGCTTCAAAAAAACACCGACTACTTTAAAAAGGGAATGAAAGAAGCGGGTTTTGATATTATAGATGGCGAATCGGCAATAGTGCCCGTAATGCTCTATGACGCCAAACTATCGCAACAAATGGCGAATATGCTATTGGAAAAAGGAATATATGTTATCGGATTCTTTTTCCCCGTAGTGCCCAAGGGCAAGGCCCGAATACGTGTGCAGCTTTCAGCGGCGCATGAAATCGAACATATAGATAAGGCAATAAAAGCTTTTATCGAAGTTGGCAAAATCTTAAAAATCGTTTAACTGCACCATTTAATCCATGATTTACGTTAAAAAAATGGGAAATTGATTTTGTTAATAATATTTAACAACTTACATTTGCAGCTAATAAACACTTAAACTTAAAAATTTGAACATGAAACATCTTAGCAAATTACTGGTTGTTGCCCTATTAGTGATAGGTTTCAACAACATACAAGCGCAAGACGCAAATAACCCTTTGCAGGTTAGTTTTGGGGCAAACGCCATTGACGTATATCCAACTGGGGATGTAAGTTCTTTTGGTAATGAGCTCTTCAATGCGAACGACCACTGGAACATTCTTCCTTCTATTTCTTATATTGGGGTTTCTAAATCTGTTGGTGATGCGTTCTCTGTTGGCGTTAGAGGTTCTTTGAACAAAATCAGTAAATGGGGTGATACGGAAGTTGATGACCTATCTCACTATGCTTTAGATGCTACACTTAAATATAACATTCTTAGTGGCAAAACCTTTGACCCTTTTGTTGAAGTGGGCGGTGGTTATACCTGGATCGATGAAATCGGTGCTGGTACAGTAAACGCTGGCGTGGGTGTGAATATCTGGTTTTCAGAAAATGTTGGCCTTACCATTCAAACAAGCTATAAGAATGCTTTTGAAGATTACTTGGCAACACACTGGCAACATATGGCCGGTATAGCTGTTAAGTTCGGTGGAACCGATACTGACGGTGATGGCATCTATGACAAAGACGATGCTTGTCCTGAGGTTGCTGGTTTAGAGGCATTCAACGGTTGTCCTGATGCTGACGGTGATGGCATAGAAGATAGTAAAGATGCTTGCCCTAACGAAGCTGGTTCAAAAGAAATGAACGGTTGCCCTGATGCTGATGGCGATGGTGTAGCTGACAAAGATGATGCTTGTCCTAACGAAGCTGGTCTTGCTGCCTTAGCTGGTTGTCCTGATGCTGATGGTGACGGAGTCGCCGATAAAGATGATGAGTGTCCTAACGAAGCTGGTCCTGCTGAGAACAAAGGTTGCCCATGGGCTGACAAAGACGGTGATGGCGTTTTGGACAAAGATGACCAATGTCCAGACGTTGCTGGTACTGTAGCCAATAACGGATGTCCTGAAGTAACCGAGGAAGTTCAGAAAAAATTGAACGACTATGCAAAAACTATCTTGTTCGACACTGGTAAATCTTCTATCAAAGCAGAGTCTACTGCTGTAATGGTTGATATTATCAATATACTGAATGAGTATCCTACTGCCAACTTCACCGTAGAAGGGCATACCGATAGCGTGGGTAGTGCTAAATTGAACCAAAGCCTTTCTGAGTCAAGAGCTCTTTCTGTAAAAGACTTCTTGATAGCACAAGGTGTTGGAACAGCTAGATTATCTGCTGTAGGTTATGGCGAAGACAAGCCAATTGCTACCAACAAAACCAGATCTGGTAGAAAAGAAAACAGAAGGGTAGAAATCAACTTAGTAAAATAAGGGATTTTTCAAACTTCAAATTCATACAAGAAAAGCTCCGCAATTGCGGGGCTTTTTTTATTTTTAAACTATGCTGAGTTTTATAGAAGAAGTTGTAGAGAGCGTCAAACAAGAATATGGTATTCTTGATGCTATTGTTTTCGTTCTTCCGAGTAAACGCGCAGGTACTTTTTTAAAAAACGCAATTGCAAATACCACAGATAAAACACTATATGCCCCTGAGATTTATAGCATTGAAGGATTTGTAGAAAAAATATCAGGTCTAACGTATGCGACGAATACCCAGCAACTTTTTGAACTCTACGCCACTTATTTAAAGAGTTTTAAGGGCGAAAAAGACAAATTCTCCGTTTTTTCAAAATGGGCGCTGACCCTATTGCAAGATTTTAATGAAATAGATAGGTGTCTAATAGATGCCAAAAAACTATTTTCTAATCTTTCTGCCATACAAGAAATCAATCATTGGTCACTACAAGCTGAAAAGACCAAAATGATGAAAGACTATCTCGATTTCTGGAACAAGCTAGAGCGATTATATGATTGTTTTAATGACAACCTAGTAGAACAGGGTTTAGGGCATCAAGGTCTTGTATATCGCTATGCATGCGCCAATTTGGGCGACTATTTACAATTCAATACGGGCAAAATCCATGTTTTTTTGGGGTTTAACGCCCTCAATACCGCCGAAAGCCAAATTATTCAAACCATTTTAACCACTTCTAAGGCAGATATTTATTGGGATATTGATTCGTATTTTATAAACGACCCTATACACGACGCAGGTTTCTTTATAAGAAAACACCGAAAATCATGGTCGTACTTTACCGAGCGCACATTAAAGGGTATTGGTACGCATTACACTACCAATAAAAATATTCAAATTACGGGTGTTCCAAAAAATGTCTCTCAGGCAAAGTTTGTTGGTGAGCTCTTAGGGAAGATAAAACAACACCATCCTGATTCATTAAAGAACACGGCCGTTGTATTGGCAGATGAATCATTGCTAAACCCAATTCTGAACTCCGTACCCCAAGAAATAGAAGCCGTGAACATCACCATGGGGTATCCCTTAAACAAAACACCATTGGCAAGTTTGTTCGACCAGTTTATCAACTTGTATATCAATCGTGAAAAACAAGGGTGGTTTTATCAAAACATCCTTTCTTTTCTATCGCATACTTACATACACGAACTTTTAAGTGATGGAAAAAATGCTGGTACGATTACTATAAGCAATGCTATAAAAAGCAATAATTGGATTTATGTCACTAATGAAAAATTAAAATCAATAAAAAACACCCATTCAAACCTTGCATTGATATTCTTTAATGAAACACCATCGCCACAGACGTTCGTCAAAATATGCTTGGATATTATTACCACGCTAAAACTAAAATTTCAAGGTGCGAAAAACCCATTGCCCCTAGAATATTTATACCGTTTTTACAAGCTGTTCAACCAAATTGAGGGGCTTGTTAAAAAATATTCATTCATCAACGATCTGAAATCACTGCAAAGTCTTTATAAAGAATTACTGTCGTCAGAAACCGTAGATTTTCAAGGCGACCCTTTAGAGGGTCTGCAAATTATGGGAATGCTCGAAAGTAGAAATCTAGACTTTGAAACCGTTATTATTACCTCTGTAAACGAAGGTATTCTGCCTTCGGGCAAATCAAACAATTCCTTCATTCCCCTTGACCTGAAAATTGGTATGGGCTTGCCTACCTACAAAGAAAAAGATGCGATTTACACTTATCACTTTTATCGCTTGTTGCAACGAGCAAAGAATATTCACATAATTTACAATACCGAACCTGATGTGCTGGAAGGTGGTGAAAAAAGTAGGCTCATATTACAACTATTGACCGATGAAAACAAAACCACCGATATCACCTTTAAGGTCGCTGCTCCAAAAATATCGCCTACAATAAAAGTTCTAGAGTGCTTGCACAAAGATGAAAGCCTAATGAAATTAATCAGAGGTCATGCGGCTAAAGGATTCTCGCCCACATCATTGAGCAACTATATTAGAAATCCCAATGACTTTTACAAAAGAGACCTCCTCGGCATCGATGCCGTACAAGAAATTGAAGAAACCATTGCGGCAAATACCTTTGGCACTATCGTTCATGACACCTTAGAAGATCTGTACACTCCTTTTAAAGGACAATACCTATCTGAGGCCGGACTTGCCGCCCTAAAGCCCAAAATACCCTCTTTGGCGCAAAAGCATTTTTCTAAAAGTTATATGGATGGCGATATTACCCGTGGCAAAAACCTAATTGCCTACAATGTAGTCGTTCGATATCTAGAAAATTATATCGACTCGGAAATAACGGAAGCTAAAAAACACCAAATCAAGATAATCGCACTTGAACAAAAACTGAATGTGGAATTAAACATTCCCGAAATAGATTTCCCTATTGTTCTAAAAGGAAAACTCGACCGAATAGACGAGAAAGACGGTGTGCTCAGAATCATTGATTACAAAACCGGAAAAGTAGAATCAAAGAACGTTCAAATCGTTGACTGGGTAGACATCATAACTGAGTACGACTACAGCAAGGCCTTTCAATTGCTGTGCTATGCGTTGATGTACAATGACAAAAGCCCCATTGAGTCGATTGAATCGGGTATCGTTTCTTTTAAAAATTTGAAGGCAGGACTCCTTAATTTCGCAACGAAAGAGAAAAAAGGGAATACAGCAAAACAGACCTCAATAACCCAAGAAACCCTTTCTCTCTTTGTGGTCGAACTAAAAAAATTAATCGCTGAAATTTGCAACCCCAAAATTCCTTTTACCGAAAAAGAAGTTTAATCTTACTTTTTGTCTGGTCTTGTGGGCCGCACCTCGATTTTACTAGGTAGCGTTCGGGGGTGCATTTTCAATAGGTCCAACACCAATTCCCCAATATCCTCGGGCTGAATTTTCCAAGCATCTTTTTCTGAAGGCTCATTGTCATTAAAATGGGTCGCTACTGAACCGGGCATTATGGTAGAAACTTTGATGTCATACTTGCGCAAATCTAACATGGCCGCCTGTGTAAAGCCTACAACACCAAATTTAGTAGCGTTATACCCTGCCCCAGAAGCAAAAAAATTGGTGCCCGCCAAACTGGCCAAGGTCATATAGTACCCTTTAGATTTTTTTAAGGCCTCTACGGAAGCTTTCAGTGTATGAAAAACCCCATTAAGGTTCGTGTCTATCATTTGGTGCCAATCAGAATCCGACATTTGGTCTATGGGCATAAAATGCCCGATTCCTGCATTGGCCACCACCACATCTAACTGGCTCCATTTGTCCAAAATTTTCTGAACGGCCAATTGCTCATCACCATGCTTGGCAACATCTGATTGCAACGCAAGAACATTGTTGGGGTCTCCCAAATACTCCGCAGCCTTTTCAACATTTTTTAGGGTTCTGCCGCTTATGGCCACTTTCATTCCAGCAGTTATCAATTTTTGGGCGACACCGTAACCTATGCCTTTTGAGCCCCCTGTAATGTACGCTACTTTGTTTTTTAGATCCATAATTTATATTATTGTTCTTCGCCGAACTCCTCCCAAGCTCGGTGTACTTGTTCTTTCATGCTGTCAAAATCATTTTTTGGTATGGTATGTTCGATTTTGTGTAAAAAAGCAATAAGTTTATTGTACTCGTTTTCTGAAAGTTCTTCATCATCTAAAAATATATCCATTAATATCAAAAAAGTAGCATTGATATTTTTAGTGATTTCAATTGAATTTACTTTACTACGTACAGAATTATAAAAAAAAATAGCTTCAGGGAAACTGATTTTATTTCCTTTCGTGTGCTCCTCGATCTCTAACTTAAGCTCTGAAAGTTTATTGATGGCCATATCGGTTCCCATAGTTCTATTTTCAAAACCCATGTAAATCTCTTCAGACCGAGTTAAGAACTTCGTGACTTTACGTTTTCTTTTAGAGTTTAAATAAACACTAATTAAAGCTGTAGCCAATGCAAAACAAATGGCAACAACAAACTCTGTCAGAAACCCCCATTCTTTAAATACTTTAAAACTTGTCGCCAAAGAGCTTGAGCCTTGCATCAAGCCTTTATTCTTAAATGTATAGAAAATTGGTTCAAAATTGGTTCTGTCGAATTTTTTCTCTGGACTGATAGCATTTACATGGCTGATAAAAGTTTCTATCAATTTATCTCTGTCTTCAGGAAGATATAATTTTCTGATTTCACTCCATTGTGCCAATTGGCTGGTTTTAGAGATGTCTTTCTCTATAGTATGGTTTGTTTTTTCAAAGAGATAAAGATACTCAAGAACATTTTTAGGGTCTCTAAGTGCTTTTATTTGCTTTTTTTCTTTATCACTTAACGCTGTGCTGCCCTCTTTGCTAATCTTAGTATCTAATGCTGTTCTGCTCCTCTCTAAATATAAAGCTAAATCTATCGTATTGGGCTTGAGATAATAATTATGGCCAATACGTTTAAAATGTTCGTTATGTAATTGAATTCTCGATCCGATAGCCGATAATGTTGTGCTTATCATGTAAAAATTGTCAGGAATCAGAACTTCTTCTCCAGCAACAAACTTTTTATACTTTTTGTTATTAAGGTTTTCCCATAAATCAGGACCAAATAATGTTTCAGGGTTTATCTTGTCAAAATCGTCGAAAACAGCTATGAATTTCTTGTCAGGCCGAAGTACACATTCTTCCCAAAAAAGGAGTAGTTCTCCTTTGACATACTTACCATCTTTCACCTCTCCTATATAATTTTTATGATAAATCAAGTCAAATTGGGGAGAACATTTTACATTTAAAATTCGAGCATCTTCAATGGCGATAAATTTTGCAAGTCTACTCACCAATGTGGTCGACCCGCCACCCTCAACCGTCGAAATAAGTATTCGTTTTTCCTTTTGTAATGCCTCAATATATTTTTCGAACTTACTGTATTCCATAATTGGAACATAGGGTTCATCAATTAGCTTTATAGCGTTTGTACTGTCTGAAGTTTCTTTTCCGTGAAATCGCTCAAATAACAACTGTAGTTTGTTTGGAGATTTTTCTAATGTCTCAATCTCCGAAAGTTTAAGGTTCTTTATCGTGAGCCATGTAGGGTCTTGTTGGTTTCTAGTAATTTTCCATAAAAGAAAAACACCTAGCATTAACAGAACAGGGATGCTTATTTTCAAAGCTTTATGCATTCGGTAGCAATTGGTTTAGTTTATGTTTTTTTAACTTAAGGGGTTTATTATAACAAAGGTAATTTTATTTTAATGAACTCTATTCTCTGTTAAAAATACTTCTAATATCGAAAATGTCGACATAAAAAAACCATACGTCTATAGTCGTATGGTTCTTGGTGGAGAATACCG
>CAZEUV010000094.1:0-11449 GCA_964515285.1 uncultured Maribacter sp.
TAGTTGCCTCATTAACATTTGTTGCTTATGAAGGATTTCAGTTGGTTATCAATGCTGTGAACGAAATGACTAATCCCGAAAAAAATATTCCAAGAGCAATATATGCTGCAATTAGTTTAGCAATTCTAATTTATGTTGTAATTTCTTTGGGAGCATTATTTGCTATACCAACAGAAGAAATTATAAAAAATAAGGAATATGCACTTGCAGCAGGTGCAGGAAATGTACTTGGAAAACTTGGAACAAACCTTGTTATTCTTGGAGCAATTTTGGCAACAAGTAGTGCCATAAGTGGAACTGTTTTTGGTTCATCAAGACAAATGTCTGTAATTGCAAAAGATGGTTATTTCCCTCATTGGTTAGCAATTAGAAAGAATAATAGTCCGCAAAATGCAATTATTGGTATGGCTGTTATGGCAAGTGTTTTAATCTTAATTGGTGGACTTGAATTAATACTTGAATTTGGAAGTATAACTTTTCTTTTAGTTTCGTTATTAATGGCTGTAGCAAATTATAAAATTAGAGACAAGACTAACTCTTCTAAATTTTTAACAGGATTATCAATTATTGGGTTAGGAATTGGTGGAATACTTATTTTGTATTATGAATTTACAACCAAATGGGAACAAATGTTAGTAATAATACTTCTTTATATTTTATTAGCATTTAGCGCTTGGAGATATTCAAAAAAGAAAAAAGGGCATAACAAAGAGGTATAAAAATAATAAGGGTTAGGTGCCAAACCCAAAGTTGGTGCATATCAACAAAGTCCGCTAAATCCGAAAAGTAAGTACATTTTAATCCCTTACTATTATACACACCGTCAGACTGCGCAATAACCTATTTTGAATAGGAGTGTATTCGGGCAGGTATCTGAGAGAAAAATCAAATACGGGATTCTCAGAGTCTGAAATTTGGTTAATGCGCAGACTCCCGTTAGCAAATATTTAATTGCTGGTGGAATTTCAACATTCGAAATCCATGCAATTAACTATCTTCGTTACTGGCTGACAATTTCCGTTGGAAATGTCTACAACTAATCATACACAAGACTATTATATACCAATGAATTTTCACCTAAAACATTCTTGTTACAGAATACTCGTCCTGTTTTTTTTCTTGTTCAATTCTTGTAAAGAGAATGCCCAGGCTGTTTCAGAACATGCCTTTACCAACGACCTGATACATGAAACAAGTCCGTATTTGCTGCAGCATGCGCATAACCCGGTAAACTGGCAAGCATGGCGCCCCGAGGTTTTAAAACAAGCTGAGGAAGCCAATAAATTAGTATTGTTGAGCATTGGTTACTCTTCATGTCATTGGTGCCATGTGATGGAGGAGGAGACTTTTGAAGACGAAGAAGTCGCCAAAATGATGAATGCCAATTTTATTAATATAAAAGTGGATCGTGAAGAACGTCCTGATGTGGATCAGGTATACCAGACCGCCATACAGTTATTGGGGCGTAATGGGGGCTGGCCTTTGAACGTGATTGTACTTCCCAACGGTAAACCCTTGTTTTTGGGTACCTATCTTCCAAAAAAGCAATGGAGCGAGACCTTGTTGAGGATCAATAAAATGTATACGGATGACCCTCAAAAGGCGAATGAATATGCAGACGGATTATCCAAAGGTATACAAGAGACCAACTTTCTAGAACCTTCTACCCAATTTGAAAACCTAACAAGGGAAGCACTGGTATCTGGTATCGATACTTGGAAGCAAAACTGGGATTCAGACCTGGGGGGTAATAAAACCCAAGAAAAATTCTTGATGCCCAATACACAAAGCTTTCTTTTGGATTATGCAGTTCTTTCGAAAAATGAAGAGGCACTGGCCCATGTAAAGAACAGCTTGAACAAAATGGCCGAAGGCGGCATATACGATCAAGTGGGAGGTGGCTTTTTCAGATATAGTACCGATCCACAATGGAAAGTACCACATTTTGAAAAAATGCTCTATGACAATGCCCAAATGATAAGTTTGTACTCAAAAGCCTATAAAGCGACCAAAGAACCTCTGTATAAAGAAATCGTTTTTCAGGGTATCGCCTTTTTAGAACGGGAAATGAAAAATCCTGAAGGAGGTTATTACGCTACCCTTGATTCAGAAAGCAACGGCGAAGAGGGTGGTTTTTATGTTTGGACCCGTGAAGAATTGCAATCGGTATTAGGAGAAGACATGTTGTTGTTCAGTTCTTATTACAATATTGAAGAGACCAAACTTTGGGAGCAGAACACGTATATTTTGCACAAGAGCGGTACCGAAAATGATTTCATACAAAAACACAAGATTTCTGCCGAAGACTTTGACAAAACAAAATCAATCTGGACGAATAAGTTATTAAATGCGCGCAAAGAAAGGGCGCACCCAAATATTGACGATAAAATCATCACTTCATGGAATGCCCTTTTGATCAAAGGTTTTGTAGATGCCCATGCCGCATTTGGCGAGCATGCCTTTTTAGAAAATGCCATTTCCACTTTTGATTTTATAAAATCAAAAAGCTATTCAAAGGGCGAATTGATGCATTCATATAAAGAGGGCAGCAAACGTAGCGAAGGTTTTTTAGAAGATTATGCCTTTCTCGCTGATGCCTCGCTGCATTTGTACAGCGCAACGCTCAATACCGATTATCTAGATTTTTCTGAGAAGCTGACAGAAACCGTATTGAACGAATTTGCCGATACCGATACGGGCATGTTCAGGTTTAGCAAAGAACAAGAATTGATTTCGAAGATCATAAAGACAGATGATGGGGCCATTCCTTCCGCGAATGCGGTTATGGCCCATAATCTATTGCGATTGGGGCATATACGATACGATACAAAGTATCTAAAGAAGTCAAAAACGATGTTGACGACCTTATTGCCAAGGGTTACCGAGCATACGTATAGTTATGCCCATTGGGGCAATTTGTTGCTCAACTTAACCTACCCGTATTTTGAAGTTGCCGTCGTGGGTGCGAATGCTAAAACACTTGTTAAAGAATTGCAAGAAAAACATATTCCGAATACCCTAATTGTAGGTAGTGACCATAAGAGTGACCGCCCTCTTTTTAAAGACCGGTATTTTGAAGACGGCACATACATTTATGTCTGTCAAAACAGTACCTGTAAACTTCCGGTGAAAACAGTGGAAGAGGCTATTGGTCAACTTGATAATTTTTAATCAATATAATCCCCCCCACGGCTTGCCCGCTCGTGCCTGTCGAACGGGTCTCGGGGTTTCCTAATTTACCTCTCCTCTGGAGAGGTCGGAACTGCCTTTTTCGGCAGTTTCGGGTGAGGCAAAATATAATCCCGACAATTCGGGACGGCTCTAAGGCTAAAATGAAACCAGTGAAACCAGCCAGCCAGCTGTTATCTTTAAGAGCCTGACGGCTAGGCAGGGATAATCAGTTTCAAGAATTTTTTTATTTCCTCTTGCCCACTATGCCTTGGGATGCGACTATAAAATAATCAATATTTTAGGTGCTATAATACCCAAAACACCAACTGCTGCTCGAAAAAATATGATATTTGATTTTAAGTGAGTAATTTGGCTATGAATTCGCTTCAATCCAAAAAATTTAAACGAGTTCTATATATAAAAACGCTATTCCATATAAAAATCAATAAATGACAACGAATTTTGAAACACGATATGCTTCAAATCCCGAGGCCGTAAAACACTATGATACCAATCAATTGCGAGATGAGTTTTTGATTGAGAACTTAATGCAAGACGAAAAAATAAACCTTACCTATTCGCACTATGACCGTTATATTGCTGGTGGAGCGGTTCCGGTGGCATCTTCTTTAAAACTGGAAACTATTGACCCTTTAAAGGCCGAGTTCTTTTTAGAACGACGTGAATTGGGTATTATCAATGTGGGTGGAAGCGGTACTGTCGAAGTCGATGGCACTTCGTATTCCCTATTGAATAAAGATGCCCTCTATGTGGGTATGGGTAATAAAGAGATTGTTTTCAAAAGTGATGCAGCCGAGAAACCTGCCAAGTTCTATTTGAATTCAGCTCCTGCACACACTAAGTATCCGACCAAAAAGGTAAGTCTGGCCGAGGCCAATAAATTGGAATTGGGTTCGTTGGAAACCGCGAATCATCGAACGGTAAATCAAATGATTATTGGCGGGGTGGTAACTACCTGTCAATTACAAATGGGAATGACCACGTTAAAAACAGGAAGCGTATGGAATACGATGCCAGCACATGTTCACGATCGTAGAATGGAAGTTTATTTCTATTTAGACGTGCCAGAAGAGCAGGCGGTATGCCATTTTATGGGGCAACCCAACGAAACAAGACATATTTGGATGCACAACCACCAAGCGGTAATCTCACCACCTTGGTCCATTCATTGTGGTTCAGGTACTTCAAACTATACTTTTATATGGGGCATGGCAGGTGAAAACCTTGATTATACCGATATGGATGTCGCAAAAATAACCGAACTAAGGTAAAACTATGGGAGTCTCATTATTCAATTTAAAAGGAAAAATCGCTTTGGTAACGGGCAGTACCCATGGTTTAGGATTGGCCATGGCAAAAGGTCTCGGCAAAGCAGGAGCTACAATTATCGTAAATGGTAATTCGTCACAGCAAAAAATAGATGAGGCCGTGAAGTATTATGAATCTCAGGGTATTAAAGCTCTTGGCTATCGCTTTGACGTATCAAACGAAGCTGAGGTCATTGATGCCGTTCAGAAAATTCAAAGTGATGTAGGGCGGATCGATATTCTGGTCAACAACGCTGGAATCATAAAAAGAACCCCTTTGGTTGATATGGAAGTGGATGATTTTCGACAAGTGATCGAAATAGATCTGATCAGTCCGTTTATCGTCTCAAAGCATGTGGTCAAAAGTATGATCGCAAGAAAAAAAGGGAAGATCATCAATATCTGCTCTATGATGAGCGAGTTGGGCAGAAATACAGTAGGTGCCTATGCCGCAGCCAAAGGCGGACTCAAAATGCTGACGCAGAACATGGCTACTGAATGGGCCAAACACAATATTCAGGTCAATGGTATTGGCCCTGGGTATTTTGCTACCTCGCAAACAGCACCTATTCGCGTTGATGGGCATCCGTTTAACGATTTTATCATTAATAGAACACCTGCGGCGAAATGGGGTGACCCCGATGATTTGGGCGGAGCGGCCATATTTTTATCCTCAAAGGCAAGTGATTTTGTCAATGGCCATATTTTGTATGTCGATGGAGGTATACTGGCCACTATCGGAAAGCCATCCAACGAAGATTAAATAAAAATACCATGAATAATAGCATCAAAGTCATTTTAATAGGTTTGGGTTTTGTTCTTTTATCATCTTGTGAAGAAAAAGCAAAGAAGATACCGACTATAGTGGTAAAGAATACACTTGATATCGAACGCACTTTTGAAACGGTCGAACTGACAAGTGAATTTCTAAAAGTCGAAGATTTAGATTTGGTAGGCATCCGAAATATAGAAACTGGCCAATTGATGGTAACACAAACCTTGGATCAAGATGGTGATGGTCAAATAGATGTATTACTGTTTCAGGTAGAAATACCTGCAAAGTCAGAAAGCAGATTTGAGATTCTGAAAATCACCGAAGAAGAGAAACCTCAAGCCGAAGCCTATTGTTATTCTCGTTTCGTGCCAGAACGTACTGATGATTACGCTTGGGAAAACAATAGAGTGGCATTTCGAATCTACGGCCCCACGGCTCAAAAAATGATGGAAGATGGGGTAGAAGGAGGTACTTTGTCTAGTGGTGTCGATGCATGGTTGAAAAGAGTGGAATACCCAATTATAAACAAATGGTACAAAAAAGAGACTGAGACCGAAGGTAGCTATCATGAAGATACCGGTGAGGGACTCGATAATTTTCATGTGGGTATTAGCAGGGGAGTAGGTGGTATTGCGGTGAAAAAAGATTCCGTATTCTACTTTTCAAAGAACTATATCAAATGGAGGGCCATAACAACAGGCCCTATCAGAACCAGTTTTTCTGTGGATTATGCTGATTGGAATGCAGGAGGTGATGTAATCAAAGAATCAAGGGTCATCAGTTTGGATTATGGCAGTAACCTATCAAAATTCGAGATTTCGCTCGAAGGCACCGATGCTATCCATTCGGGTCTGACCTTGCATGAAAAAGACGGAAAAGTAACGGCTGATGAAAAAGAGGGTTGGGTCAGCTATTGGCAGCCCCATGTCGATTCTGAAATAGGCACTGCGATAATTGCGGCTCCAGGCTATTTTGTGGGATATGAAAAATACGATTCAGAAGAAAAAGATTTGAGCAATGCTTACGCACACCTGAAAGTGACCAATAACAAGACGGTATATTATGCCGGGTTTAGTTGGAAAAAAAGCGGACAATTCACCACAGCGCAAGAATGGCAATCATACCTCAATTCGTTCCATAAAAAAATCAAAAATCCTTTAGAAGTTCGATTGGTCGATTAAGGGCTTTTTGCTTAGAACTCAAGATGAGTTCTTATTCAAAAATCAACGGAAAGAATTTACCTTCCATTTTATTTCCTTTCGAAATAGGGGGCACACCGGTCAAAAGTTCATCGTCGGTATTACTGATCGTGCCATCGGCAAAGACATTAAGAACAAAGGCCCTGCGACTGATCTCAGATTTGTTTTCATAAGAGCCATGTACCAATAGCGGATGGTGAAAGGTAGCAAACCCCTTTTTCAATTCTATTGCAACAGGCTCGAATTCAGATTTTTGTTCTTTCGTAAGATATTTCATTAAACCGTTCATATCGCCTGCTAAAGGAGGCGCATCTAAAAGGCCCCATTTATGGCTTTTTGGAATATAATGAATACATCCGTTTTCAACAGTGGCGTCATCTAGACCGGTCCAACAGGTTAGATGCTGCATGGCCACAGTTCGTGTCCAATACGAGTAATCTTGATGCCAAGCGACCACACCACCATGTTTTGCAGGTTTGCAGAACAATTGGTCGTGCCAAAAGCGTACAGGCTTGTTTTCCAATAATTGATGGGCGGCCATAAGAAAAGCAGGGTTCCAAATGACATCATGAAAACCCTTGGTAATTCTCCAATGCCCAAGGGAATGGAACAATGTTGAATTTGGATCTTCTGACTGATTGCTATGAAATTCATAAAACAAATGATGTGCCGGATGCTTCGGATCCACGATTTCAGCCAGTTCGTTTCGCAAAATATCAACTTGATTTTCATCCAACAATTTGATGCCAGAAAGATAGCCGTATTCATGAAAATGGGTTACCTGCTCATCGCTCAAACGATATTGGTTCCATTCTTCGGGTGATTTGGGTATTTTGAAAATATCGGAAACCAATTCGTGAACTTCCGCTAGATCTTTTACTGCTGCCATAATCGTTGATTTATGAAATTTCGCTTTATAAAAATACGAATTAGAATTTCAATTAACGTTCTTATATCTTATAAATGTGAATTAAAAAACCGCAAACTATCCGATATATGTTCTTGCCAGTACGGCCATTCGTGTGCCCCCGTAAATTCTTCATAAGTATGATCGATTTCCGCTGATTCGAGTTGTTCGTGCAATGTGCGGTTATGTGCTATCAGCGGGTCGTTTTTACCACAATCAAATCTTATTTTGGGTAACTGGCCTGAATGGTTTTGTATAATACCCCATACTGAGTTTTCATTTTTTACGGCCTGCATGTACGATTCTAAAGGCTCTTCAACAAATAAAGACATTTGTTCTACCTCGGTTATTGAAGAATGTGCAGAAATGGCCTTGAATCTGTCAGCATATTTGATCCCTATCCGCAAGGCACCGAAGCCTCCCATTGAAAGGCCAGAAATGAACAGGTCTGATTCTTTGCTCACTTGTGTGATGTTCTCGATTATCGCATTGGGTACATCTTCCACAATCCATTTTTCAAAATCCTTTTCCTTATGTGGAAGGTATCCAGAACCATCGCCCCAAAGTCCGTCTGACGGCATAGCGATTACCATGGGCGATAACTCCCCTTTTTGCATCATTTTCAAAGCGGTGATATGAACGCCTCCTTTTTGCGACCAGACCCAAGCACTACCGTATACCCCATGTAGGAGAATCACCAGAGGAACATTCTTTAGGTTTTTCAAAGGAGGCACAAAAACACAGATATCGCCCCTTCCCTTAAGGTTTTTGGTCTTGACCGTAATAAACCTAAGGTTATTGCCTTCGAATTTTGGATCGGATACTTCTGTCGTTCTGAACATGGGCATAAAGTTAATCTATAAATTCCTCGATGGCTTGCCTCGGGGTTTCCTATTTACCTCTCCTCAGGAGAGGTCGGAACTGCTTTTTCGCAGTTTCGGGTGAGGAAAAATATAAAAATTCTTGAAACCTATGAAATACTTTTATGGCTCTGCCCGTCAGTGTCAGCCAGACAGGGCTCGAGGATAGTTGGTTTCAAGATTTTTTTTATTCAAATACAATGACCCCTTTTGCGTTTTTGCCACTCAACATATCATCAAACGCCTGTTGTAATTCACTGAGGCGGTAGGTTTGGGTGATCATTTCATCTAACTTGATAGTTCCTTTTTCGTAATGGGCGATTATTTTAGGAAAATCAGTTTGAGGGTTGCACCCACCGTACAAGGGGTTGATGTATATTTTATCCCATTCAAAGAGATTCATGTCAAAAGCGATTTCCTGTTCTATACCACTTACTTGAATTGCGGTGCCCGCATTACGGATCATGGCAAGAGGCGCAGCACCCAATTCAGGCACGGCAGTACACTCGAAGGCATAATCAGCCCCTCTGCCTTCGGTCATTTTTTTTACTTCTTCAGCGGCAAGTAATAAACCTTTATCAGTCTTATCTGCTTTTATAAAGTGCGTAGCACCAAAATCACCTGCCATTCGCAATCGTTCTTCGTTAATATCGATTGCGATTATTTTCGATGCCTTACTGATTTTTGCACCTTGAATAACGCTTAGGCCAACTCCGCCCGTTCCTAAAACAACAACTGAGCTATCTGGTTTTACTTTTGCGGAGTTCACCACCGAACCGTAGCCGGTCATTATTCCACAACTGATAATACTTGCGGAGGGAAAAGGCATATTTAAGGCCGTATTTTTAACAACTGCCGAGGCTTTGACAAGCGTGTATTCTGAGAGCGTACCTATATTGAATGAACGCTCGATGGGTTTTCCGTTCAAAGTGGTGCCTTCAAGATGGGCATGGCCCTCTGTATACCCATTGCTACCAGCTACTACAGGTGAATTGTTTTCACATATATGCTCGTTGCCCAAATTACATTGCAGACAATGACCGCAGGGCGTGGCCCAATTTAAGATAACTGAATCACCAACGGAAACATGTTGAACGTCGGCTCCAATGGCCGTAATCACCCCTGAACCTTCGTGCCCCATAACTATTGGTTTTCCCCAATTGAGAGAATCATGATCTGTATGGCAGAGTCCGGCCGCTTTAATGGCCACCAATACTTCGTCAGAATTTGGTTCTTGAACCTGTATTTCACTAATCTGAAAATCTCCTTTTCCCGTTGCAATGGCCGCTAGGCATTCTCTTGGCATATTCTAGATATTAAAAAGTACAAATGGGTTCAATTATGTATAATTTGTTCAAAAATACACCACTTATCCAAAAGAGTACCATTGTTGCAAGTAGTATTTGTAATCGAATGTTTTATCCATAATGTGTATTTTTGGGAAATGATCCTTAATTTGGACGACAGTTTAACTTCAACCTGTGATTTCCTATAAAAAATAGGAGCAAATTTTAAATAGATGAAAAAAGTAGTAACCTTCGGAGAGATTATGTTGCGATTGGCACCTCCCGGATTTTTAAGATTTTCTCAAGCAGCTTCCTTTGATGTGGTTTACGGTGGAGGTGAAAGCAATGTAGCGGTCTCGCTTGCCAATTACGGAATCCCCGTTGATTTTGTCACCCGTTTGCCAAAAAACGATATTGGTGAATGTGCGATGATGGAAATGCGCAAGCGCGGTGTCAATGTTGATAAGATCATATACGGCGGCGATCGTTTGGGTATTTATTTTTTGGAGACCGGAGCTGTATCACGTGGTAGCAAGGTAGTATACGACAGGGCACACTCGGCAATCGCCGAAATAGAAGTAGGAATGATCGATTGGCAAAGTGTTTTTAAAGGAGTCGGTTGGTTTCATTGGACGGGTATAACACCTGCGATATCGCAAGGTGCGGCAGATGTCTGTTTAGAGGCCGTAAAGGTGGCTAGCGAGATGGGAATAACCATTTCAACTGATTTAAACTATCGCGCTAAGTTATGGAAGTATGGTATTGAACCAGAAAGTATTATGACAGAATTGACCTCGTATTGTGATATAATTTTAGGCAATGAGGAAGATGCCGAAAAGCATTTCGGAATCAAACCTGAAGGTTTGGATATCACCACCCAAGGACACGAAGTAAAGGCAGAGGCCTTTCTATCTGTTTGTACGCAGATGATGAAGAAATTTCCCAAAGCGCAAAAAGTAATTACGACCCTGAGAGGTTCTATTTCGGCCTCGCACAATACTTGGGCGGGAGTGCTTTATGATGGTAAGAAAATGTACGAATCACCACAGTACCAAATAACCGATATTGTTGATCGGGTAGGTGGCGGTGATTCTTTTATGGGTGGATTGATTTATGGCCTTTTGACCTATCCTGAAAACACCCAAAAAGCATTGAATTTTGCGGTAGCTGCATCTTGTTTAAAACATACGATCAAAGGGGATTCAAATTTAGTGACCGTAGCCGAAGTGGAGAAACTAATGGGCGGCGATGCCTCGGGCAGAGTGGCAAGATGATTAATAATATACAAGATGAATCAGTGAAAACAGACTATCATCGAACTTGAGTTTGAACCATGCCTTCGGCAGGCAGGCTTGAGTTTGAGTTTTTGAACAAGAAACAAGAAACCAGAAACAATTTAGAGAATGGCACAATACACAAGACTAGAAGTGGCAACCGCAATGCAAGAAACAGGCATGGTTCCCTTATTTTTTCATTCAGATGTAGAACTAGGTAAGAACGTGTTGAAAGCTTGCTACGAAGGAGGTGCAAGATTGTTGGAGTTCACCTCACGTGGCGATTTCGCCCACGAGATTTTTGGAGAACTCAACAAATATGCGATAAAGAACCTACCGGGAATGATTCTGGGGGTTGGCTCCGTTACCGATGCGGGGGCGGCTTCTACCTATATGTTGTTAGGTGCGAATTTTGTTGTTACGCCAGTGCTTCGTGAAGATATCGCCATTGTCTGTAACCGAAGAAAGGTACTTTGGTCCGCCGGATGCGGGTCACTTACCGAAATCACCAAAGCAGAGGAATTGGGCTGTGAAGTCGTAAAGTTGTTTCCAGGCGATATATATGGACCGAAATTCGTAAAGGGAATCAAAGGCCCGCAACCTTGGACGAGCATTATGCCTACTGGCGGAGTTTCGCCTACCCATGAAA
>CAZEUV010000095.1:0-2835 GCA_964515285.1 uncultured Maribacter sp.
ATGCATGGTAATATTTGTCGCTGTGCAGCATATAACCGTATTCAAAAGGCGGTAGCGATTGCAGCAGAAAACAAAATGGCCTAACCTAAAAAACATAAAAAATGTCAACCTCTATATCTTCAAAATTTAGCAGACGGTCCTTCATTAGAACGTCCTCTCTTGCAAGTGGCGGAATGCTCATTGGTTTTAACTTGTTCAACGCCTGTAAACCAAAAGCAGAAATGCCCATTGATATTTCACAACTCAATTTCAATGATTTCAATGCCTTTATCAAAATAGCCGATAACGGTATGGTGACCATTTTCTCGCCAAACCCTGAAATCGGGCAAGGGGTAAAAACTTCAATGCCCATGTTGATTGCCGAAGAGCTTGATGTTCTATGGAAAAACGTACACGTAGTACAAGGTATTTTAGATACCGCTAACTTTACCAATCAAATGGCAGGTGGAAGCCAGTCAATCAGATCGGCATGGGAGCCATTACGGCAAACTGGGGCAACGGCACGTCAAATGTTGGTGAATGCCGCTGCCGCTAGATGGGGCGTAGATGCTTCTGAATGTATTGCGAAACAAGGTGTGATCACTAATTCAAAAGGTGAAACCTTGGGCTACGGCGATGTGGTAAAAGAAGCGGCAACACTAGAAATACCGGAAAATGTGCTTTTAAAAGAGCCCAAAGATTATACGATCATTGGCAAGGATGCCCAAAATGTGGATATTGATAAAATAATCACTGGAAAACCACTTTTTGGCTTAGATTATAAGGTGGAAGGTATGGTCTATGCATCGGTTCTTAGACCACCGGCATTCGGACAGGTTTTGGAGTCGTTTGACGTTTCAGAAGCAAAAACGATGTCTGGGGTAATTGATGTGATTACGATTGGGGAAAAGGCCAAAGCACTCTTAAATAATGAAAAGCAGAACTGGACGGTTAAGTTGACCGTTACCGATAAAGTGGTGGTCATTGCCAAAACCACATGGCAAGCCATAAAAGCCAAACAGGTCATAAAAGCGAAATGGAAGGATGTTACTCCCTTGGAAAGTACCGTACTTCAAGACAAAAAGCTTATGAAGTTGTTAGATGGTACAGCGTTTGAAACCCTACGCAAAGATGGTAATGTAAAAAGAGCATTTAAAAACGCCGATAAAGTTGTTGAGAGAACATACGAATCGCCCTTTTTGCCCCACAATTGTATGGAACCCATGAATTTTTTCGCCAATGTAACAGCGGATAAAATTCATTTGGCAGGACCCATTCAGACACCAGAATTTGCAGCCTCGGCGGTAGCCGAAATGTTAGAAAGGGATGTTACGGAAATTCATTTAGAAATGACCCGAATGGGGGGAGGCTTTGGAAGAAGGCTTTATAGCGATTTTGTATTGGAAGCGGCCGAGATCTCGCAAACAATACAAAAGCCGGTCAAAATGGTCTCGACCCGTGAAGATGATATGACAACAGGTGTTTATCGCCCGGCGATCAAGTATCGGATCAGTGCTTCTATCAAAGATGGCGAGATTACCGGGTATCACCTTAAAGAGGCGGCAGTGAACGGTAATATGTACGGACTTATCCCCAATTTTTTTCCAGCGGGTACAATAGATAACTATCAGGTAGATGTCGCTACATATAACAGTAATGTTACTACAGGTGCATGGCGTGCACCATACACTAATTTTTTAGCCTTTGCCGAACAGAGTTTTTTAGATGAGCTTGCTGAGGAATTGGGCAAAGATCCGGTTCAAATGCGACTAGATCTGTTACAAAAAGTCAAGGGTACGACCGATGACCGTATTCAGTACTCTGCCGAACGTATGGAGAGTGTTATCGATCTTGTAGTCGAGAAATCTGGGTATCGAAACCCAAAAGAAGGTGTATATCAAGGTTTTTGTGCGTATTATTGCCACAATACCCATGTGGCCGAAGTAGCTGATATAGTAATGGAAAATAATCGACCTGTAATAAAAAAAGTAACGGTTGCCGTAGATTGCGGTATTGTCGTGAACCCATTGGGTGCTTTGAATCAAATAGAAGGTGGTGTAATAGATGGTGTTGGTCATGCGATGTACAGCGATTTCAAATTTAAAGACGGAAAGCCCGATAGTGATAACTATGACACCTATCGTTTGATTCGAATGAAAGAAGCACCTGAAGTAGAGACGCACTTTGTTGAAAATACGTATAGCCCTACAGGACTTGGAGAGCCAACTTTGCCACCGGCGGGTGCGGCCGTTTCAATTGCCCTGAAAAAAGCAATGGGCAACAGAATATATAAACAACCTTTTATAAGCAGTATGTTCAATAAGAAAATAGTAGGGTAATAGCGTATGGAAATCTTACTTTTTGGAATTGCCAAGGATATTGTCGGAAAATCGAAAATTCAATTTTCACCTCAAGGCGAAACTCCAGGTTCCGTTTTGGAGCTGAAAAGAATACTATCGGATTCGTATCCTGAATTCAGTAAATTATCTTCACTGGCAGTAGCGGTGAATAGCGAATATGCAACTGATGGCACATTGCTTGAAAACAGTGATGAAATTGCCATTATTCCACCAGTAAGCGGAGGCTGATGAATACATCTATCATAGAAATAGTTGAAAAAATTGAGGTGTCACAGGTGTATGCCGAACTCTCTGACCCTAAAAGCGGAGGTATTTGTGTTTTCGTAGGTACGGTTCGTGAACAAACCAAAAATCAAGAAGTTGTATCTTTGGAGTTCGAAACCTACAAGAAAATGGCCTTGAAGGAGATGGAGAAGATTGCGGCCGAAGCCATTGTCAAATGGCAATTGAACAAAGTGGTCATACGTCATGCGGTAGGTGTTAAGAATATAGAAGA
>CAZEUV010000095.1:2935-7399 GCA_964515285.1 uncultured Maribacter sp.
GGTGAGATTTTAGTTTCGCAAGGTGTTGATAAAATTCGCATTACGGGTGGTGAACCTTTTGTTCGCAAAGATTTGATGGTACTGCTCAAAAATCTTTCTAAAATGGAAGGGTTAAAAGATATTTCGGTAACGACCAATGCTACTTTGATCGGCCCCTATATCGATGAATTGAAAACACTGGGAATAAAAAATATAAACGTGAGCCTAGATGCTATCGACAAGGCCACTTTTGAACGTATTACCCGCCGTGACCAGTACGATACGGTTCACAATAATATCATGCGTTTGATTACAGAAGGGTTCAACGTACGGGTCAATTTCATAGTTTTAGAAGGGCAGAACACACAAGATATCATTCCTATTCTTGAACTTACCAAAAATTTTGATGTGGCAGTAAGGTATTTAGAAGAGATGCCCTTTAACGGTGGCACCAAGACCTTTGATGCCATCGCTTGGAACTACAAACGTATCTTAGAATATGTAAAAGAAACCTACCCTGACTACTACAAACTGGATTCTCCGAAAACATCGACTTCGATCAATTATAAAATTCCTGGGTTCAAAGGAACCTTTGGGGTGATTCCCTCTTTCAGTCGTACCTTTTGTGGTAGCTGCAACCGATTGCGCATATCGGCTACGGGTGATGTGATTAGCTGTTTGTACGCGAAATCATCTATGAATTTGAGGCGTATTTTGCGCAACGATAATTCCGAGGAAAAAGTAAAAGAACAACTATTAAAAGCAGTTGGTAGTCGATCTAAAACCGGTCATGAAGCACAAGAGAAATACAAAGATGTTTTTAGCAATTCAATGACCTCAATTGGCGGATAAATGAAGAACGAACTTTCACATATTGACGAAGCGGGAAAAGCGGCAATGGTAGATGTATCTGAAAAGCATACTACAACACGAACGGCCGTTGCTTCGGGCAGTGTACTTTTTCCTGTAAAAGTATTTGAAACATTGGCTGCTCAAGATTTTTTGGGAAGTAAGGGAAGTATCATACAAACGGCCGTTATCGCAGGCATACAAGCAGTCAAAAAAACTTCTGAGCTTATTCCCTTATGTCATCAATTGAATATTTCTAAAATTAATATTGATATACAACCAAAAAATAATACCCTACAAATTGTTTGTATGGTAAAATGCAATGAACGCACAGGGGTTGAGATGGAGGCGCTCACTGGCGTTTCGGTCGCTGCCCTTACAATCTATGATATGTGCAAGGCGCTATCGCATGATATTGCTATTTCAGAAATTAAATTGGAACAAAAATCAGGCGGTAAAAATGATTTCAAACGCTAAGCTATACGGACTTGTATTATCTGGAGGAAAAAGTACCCGAATGGGTACTGACAAAGGCTTGATTGCATATCACGAGCTTGCTCAACGAGAACATCTTTATACTCTTTTGAACCAAGTTTGCGAACAAACCTTTATCAGTCTTCGGGAAGAGCAAAAAGACGGACTGTCAAAAAAAATGGAGACCATTGTAGATTTAGATGAATTTAAAGGGCCTTACAACGGACTTTTATCTGCACATAAAAAATACCCTGAGGTTGCTTGGTTGGTTTTGGCTTGTGACCTTCCCCTAATGGATATAAAAGCTATGGAGGAATTGATCTCCGCTCGAGATTCAGAATTTTTAGCGACTGCATTTGCTTTAAAAGAAAATCCGCTTCCTGAACCTCTATGTGCCATTTGGGAACCCAAGGCATTAACCGATTCTAAGGCCTATTTGGAAAGAGGTAATGGTACGTGTCCTCGTAAATATCTGATAAACAGCAAAGTGAAATTAGTTTTCCCTAAACGAGAATATGTACTTCTCAATGCCAATTCTAAAGAGGAATATAAGGAGGCTTTAGCAAAACTGGCGATGGTATGAACGAACAACGCTATACCAGACAAACCACTTTAAAAGACTTTGGCGAAGAAGGGCAACAAAAATTGACCGAAGCGAAAGTATTGGTTGTTGGCGCCGGTGGTCTTGGAGTGCCTGTTCTAACCTATTTAAATGCCATGGGCGTGGGTACGATCGGTGTTGTAGACGATGATGTAGTATCTCTTACTAATCTACACCGTCAGGTATTGTATACCGAGGCTAACGTAGGGAAATCAAAAGTTGCTTCGGCGATTAAAACACTTCAACTGCAAAATTCAGCTACTGAATTGATTACACATGAGACCTTTTTAAGTGTTGAAAATACCTTGAGTATTATTCAAGCCTATGATATTATAGTCGATGCCACTGATAATTTTCCAACACGTTATTTAATAAACGATGCCTGCGTTATTTTACACAAACCTTTTGTATACGGAGCATTACATGGTTATGAAGGACAAGTAAGTGTATTCAATCACTGTGAAGGGCCAACCTATCGTTGCCTGTTTCCTGATATGCCGAAAGAAGATGAAGTGCCCAATTGCGAAGAACATGGGGTGTTGGGTGTTATTCCCGGTATCGTTGGAAATCTACAGGCTTTAGAAACCGTAAAACTCATCACAGGAGTAGGTGATGTGTTATCAGGAGAATTACTTCTATATAACGGCTTGTCACAAACGCTTCAAAAAATAAAATTCAAACCAGTAGCTGCTCATCGTAAGATTAAAGAATTACAAACTGAATATGGGTTTTCTTGTGGAGTGTCTCAGATACAGTCTATAGAAAGTAAAGCATTTCTTAAATTAGTGGATCAGGGTATGATTCAGATTGTCGATGTGCGAACCGAAACCGAATATAGTACGTTTCATTTAAAAAACAGTGTCAACATACCTCTGTCTGATTTGACCACCAGAATTGGTGAACTGCCCTTGAATGCGCCTATTTATTTTGTGTGTCAATCGGGTATTCGTAGTAGAAAGGCAATTTTGACACTTCAAAACGCCAAATTAAAAGAAGACTTGATCAATGTAAGTGGAGGTATGAATAATCTTAAGAATCATGTTGCTGAGTATTGAAAATCTGGTATTTTTGTGCCTAGGGTTCTTTATTGTGGCGACCCTATATTCTTCGGTGGGTTTCGGTGGCGGCTCTAGTTATTTAGCCTTATTGACGCTTGTTTTGGTAAGTTTTTTTTCGATTCGTTCGATAGCGTTGATTTGTAATTTAACCGTAGTTTCGGGCAGTACCTTTCTCTACTTTAAAAACGGACATGCTAACTTTAAAGACTTCCTTCCCTTTGTAATTACAAGTATTCCCATGGCATTTATAGGAGCTTCTTTTCGGTTGGGGGAAAATGTCTTTTTTATAATTCTTGGGTGCTCTCTGATCGTTTCCGCTATTTTTTTAGCATGGCAAACGTATTCGAAAACGGAAGGTTCGATTGCGTCAAAACCGTATCCAAAATATTTGAGTTATTTTTTGGGAGGGGGAATAGGACTCTTATCGGGTCTTGTTGGTATTGGAGGGGGTATTTTCTTGGCGCCCGTGCTCAACCACATGAAATGGAACAGCTCACTCAAAATTGCGGCTTTGGCAAGTTTTTTTATTTTGGTAAATTCATTGTCTGGTATAGGTGGGTTGCTGGTCAACGATACGTTAGAGCTTCCCTGGGTAGAGGCCACTGCTCTAGTGATTACCGTATTTTTAGGTGGGCAATTAGGCATTCGCATTAGTTTGAAAAGATTATCTCCCACGGGAATCAAAAGAATAACCGCCTTATTGGTTTTTGTAGTGGGGGTAAGGGTATTGTTGGTAAACGGCTTGCAGGTTTTGTAATTTGCAAAAGGGATAGAAAATAGAATACAAATGAAAATTTTGATAATAAACGGACACCCAGACAAAGAAAGCTACAATTATGCAATTTTTGAATCTTATATGAAAGGTGCGGTAGCCTCTGGTGCCGAGGTGAAGGAGATAAGAATTGGGGAATTGAATTTCAATCCGAATTTACAGTTCGGCTATAGAAAAAGAACTGAACTAGAACCTGATTTGTTAGCTGCGCAAGAGAAAATAAAATGGGCCGATCACTTGGTTTGGGTCTATCCCGTTTGGTGGGGATCCGTACCTGCTATGATGAAAGGTTTTATCGACCGGGTTTTTCTACCGGGTTTTGCTTTCAAAAAAAGAGAGAACTCCGTTTGGTGGGATAAATATTTAATCGGAAAAACCGCTCGATTGATCTGTACATTAGATCAACCTTCGTGGTATTACAAATGGATCTATGGTAGCCCAAGCCACAAGGCAATGAAAAAATTGACTTTGGGGTATATTGGAATAAAAAGGGTTAAAATCACCACCATTGGCCCTTTGCGATTATCCACAGATGCGTTTAGAACTAAGTGGTTGAAAAAAATAGAAAAGCTAGGACTAGAAAATAAATAGAATTGGTATAGAATGATTTCTTTTAAAGATGCTTACGAAAAAGTATTGCAACATAGCCTTGACCTTGGGGAGGAAAAAGTTTTGCTGCAAAAATCAATAGGCCGTGTTCTGGCCGAGGCTATTTTGGCTGATCGTGATTT
>CAZEUV010000095.1:7499-11399 GCA_964515285.1 uncultured Maribacter sp.
TTATTAAAAGCTCAAAAAAAAGGACAGAACATACACAAAAAGGGCAGTGATAAAAAAGAGGGTACGGTATTGTTAAAAAAGGGAGTTCGTATCGATGCCGCTGAAATCGGCGTTTTGGCATCTGTGGGAAAGGCCGAGGTTCTGGTGAAGAAAGTACCCAAGGTAACAGTGATTTCCACGGGCAATGAATTGGTGGCTGTTTCAGAAACCCCCTTGCCCCATCAAATTCGTAAATCAAATAGCCTGTCTTTGGAAACGGCCTTGTCAAAGGAAGGAATTGCCCCTCAACAATTACATCTTCCCGATGACAAAAAAGAAATTGAGCGAACACTTGATAACGCAATACGAAAGAACGATGTTTTGATTTTAAGCGGAGGCGTCTCAAAAGGAAAGTTTGATTTTATTCCAGATGCCATGGAAACCTTGGGCGTAAAAAAGATTTTTCACCGTGTCGCCCAAAGACCGGGTAAGCCTTTTTGGTTTGGCGTACATACTGAACAGAATACGGTTATTTTCGCTTTTCCAGGAAATCCTATTTCCACTTTCGCCAATTACCATCTGTATTTTTCACCTTGGGTGTATACCACATGGGGTTTAGTCGTTGAAAATAAAACGGTCATCCTGCAAGAAGAAATAAAAATAGAGCCTCCGTTGACACGGTTTGTTCAAGTAATAACTATATGGAAGGAGGGAAGCCTTTGTGCAAATACTTTGAATGACAATGGTTCAGGTGATCTGACAAGTTTATCAAAATCAGATGGCTTTATTTGTTTAGCACCAAGAGAAAAGAGCTATCAGAAAGGAGAACTTGTTCCTTTTGTTAGTACAAAATCGTTTCTGCTCTAAAGATTAGACCTAACAGGTTTTTAAAACCTGTTAGGTCTTGATACAAACACCTATAAAAATCGAGCGCCTTTATTCTCCCTCGTACTTCTCTATATACCTTTTCCAAAGTTCAGTTTGGTGGGTCTCCAAAGATATATTTCTACCGTCTATAAAAGCATGGCTCAATTGATTGGTACGCATATCGAGCGCATCACCGGCAGAAATGAACAGCGTTGCACTTTTACCTATAGCCAATGTACCGTATGAATCATCAATGCCCAATATTTTTGCCGAGTTGCCAGTAATCAATTGCAATGCTTTTTCTTTGTCTAGGCCTTGCCCAACGACCTGACCTGCATAAAAAGGTAGGTTTCGGGTTTGAAAATTAGAGGCATTTCCGTTTTGCAGGGCGACCAATAGTCCGGCATCCATCAAAAGCTTTGGAAGCTTATAGGGCAAATCATAGTCATCATCATCAAAACTGGGCAGGTTGTGGGTAAACTGCACCAAAACGGGGATATTATTTTTCTTTAAGAAATCAGTGATCTTATATGCATGGTATCCGCCCACCAAGACAATAGATTTGGCACCTGAGGACTTCGCCAGATTGATGCCATCTAAAATTTCTTTTTCTCCATCGGCATATATATATAATTTTTTGGATCCATCAAAAATTCCTTGCATAGCGTCAAAGGCGGGGTTTAGTTCTTTGGCAGCTCCCTTACCATAGGCCACTGCGTTTTGCATGAAATCTTCAACCTTGTCAACCTGTTTTTGATAGTCTTTGTTTGGGTTTAATCCCTTTGGTTCACCTATCCACCATCTACCTCTTTTAAAACTGGCCGGCCAGTTTAAATGTATGCCATCATCAACTTTGATTGCGGCATCTTCCCAGTTCCAAGCATCAAATTGTACGATGGAGGATGTGCCTGAAATGCGACCACCTTTTGGCGTAATCTGCCCTATGAGCACACCGTTTGGCCGCATGCTCTCTACTACCTTTGATTCTGCATTATAGGCGATCAAGCTGCGAACATGTGGTATAATCTCCCCAATTTCATCTTGGTCGTCACTTGCCCTTACCGCATTGACCTCTACAAGGCCCAAGGCTTTTGACGGCGCAATGAACCCGGGGTATACATGTTTGCCCTTGGCCTCAATGATAGTTCCTTTGGCCGTCGCATCATTTCCCAAGGCGGTGATTTTTCCGCCCTCGAAAACGATGGTACAATTTTCAATTAAGGTGCCGTCGCCAATATGTACTGTGGCACTAGTTATACTTATGGTTTTGGTCTGTTTAGATCCGGGGGTCTGTTGTGCCCAACTGTTTAAGTTGAAACTAATCAGTATCGCAATGGTTATGTAAATTGATTTTTTCATTTTTAAAGAATGGTTTATTTAAATTTTCATAATGTTCTCAATCTATCAACCCACGAATTTGGACTTTTGCTAGTATGAAAAACTGCAATAACATATATTAAATCGTCTTCTATAAGATAATGAATCCCATATGGGAAACGTTTAATATACCTTACATGAACGTTTTTATATTTTAATTGATAGCCTTGGGGTTGAATTTGTATGGCTTCTAACCCAGCTTCCACACATAGCTCAAAATTTAAGGACAATCCTTCTCGTTGTTTTCGTACCATTTTCCTGCTTCGTCAACATCAATAATAGCTTGGTCGCGTATAATTAAAGTTGTTTTCATTTTCTTTTTTCAGCCCACTTTGATTTAGCTTCCTCTAAAGTAAAATTTTTCCCTTCGCTATTTTTATGTCGCTCCAATCTACTGTCCAATTCTTTTTTGATTTGATCAGATAACTCAATAGGTTCTTCTGATATTGAATCCCAAATTTCCTGAACGAGTAATATTCTTCTAGAAGGACTTAGCTTCTTATATTCTTTAATATCCATATGCTTAAATATACTACTATAATTTATAAATTAACACTCAAATATTTTTCTATTCCTCCCTCCGTTCGAGCAATGCATCAATCTGAAGATACAGGTTCTGTTTGAGGAAGCTAATTATCGGCTTTCACAAGTGAACTGTTCTTTCTTACTTTGTTTTGGCTCTTGCGTTTTGCCACCGCCTGCTTTTTCTTTAAGCATCATTTGAATCAATTGATTGCGTTCTTTTTTAATGGTTTCACGTTGCCGTTTATCCACTTCCATATCAAAATAGGTGGCTCCTTCAATGAGTGTCTTTTCCGCTTTTGCATAGACTGATAATGGGTGATCCGACCACAGTACCAAATCAGCATCCTTACCTTCTTTGATACTACCCACACGCTGGTCGATATGTAAAAGTTTTGCAGGATTAATAGTAATCATTTTCCAAGCTTCCAATTCGGTCATACCACCGTATTTGATTGTTTTGGCAGCTTCTTGGTTTAATCTTCGTGACATTTCACCATCATCGCTGTTGATGGCCACGGTAATACCTTGGCTTTGCATAATTGCCGCATTGTACGGTATAGCATCGTTCACTTCGTATTTGTAGGCCCACCAATCACTAAAGGTAGAACCGCCAACACCGTGTTCTTTCATTTTGTCAGCTACCTTATAGCCTTCAAGAATATGGGTGAACGTATTTACCCTAAAATTGAATTTCTCGGCTACTTTCATCAACATATTGATTTCACTTTGCACGTAGGAGTGGCAACTTATAAAACGTTCACTGTTCAATATTTCGGCAATGACCTCCATTTCTTCATCATAGCGAAAGGGCTGTCCGCTTTTTTTCTTTGCATCGTATTCCTTGCCTCTTTGAAAGTAGTTCATAAAAACCTGTTCGACGCCCATTCGCGTTTGCGGAAATCTAGAAAAGCTTTGCCAGTTAGACTGTTTTACATTTTCACCCAGGGCGAATTTTATGAATTTTGGCGAGTTGCTATAGATCATTTTATCGGCACTCTCGCCCCATTTTAATTTCAATATGGCAGAACGACCTCCAATGGGGTTTGCCGAACCGTGTAGTAATTGTACAGAAGTTACGCCCCCTGCGAGATTACGATAAATACCAAGATCTTCATTATCGACCACATCTTCCATTTTCACCTCTGCAGAAGA
>CAZEUV010000096.1:0-11229 GCA_964515285.1 uncultured Maribacter sp.
ATGGATGGAATTTGAACCAAAGCGCCGCATCAACTTTTTTCCCCGGCACCAATAACACCTCTTGGAATTTTGGATTGGGCGCAAGCCTTAGCTGGAACCTTTTTGACGGTGGCGGAACAACGGTTAGGGTCAAAAACGCTAAAATAGCCTATCAGAACCAAGAACTATTGAAAGAGCAGATTGTGTTAGAGGTCAATCGTGATATTCAAAATGCAATGGCCATCTATAAGAACCGATTGACCGTTTTTCAGATACAAGAACAAAACGTGTTGACCAACCAGAACAATTTTGAGCGCTCAAAAGAGCAGTTCGAGTTGGGCAGAATAACTTCTATTGAATTTAGACAAGCACAGATAAATCTGTTAAACGCACAAACCAATAAGAATCTGGCAAAATACGATGCGAAATTGGCCGAACTTCAATTACTCCAATTGACAGGTCAATTACTGAATGTTGATTATTAGAGACTATTTCAAAACGGTTACGTATAATAGCTAGGTTTTGTGTCCAAGGATTTTCCGCGGGAAAATCAGAGTGACCAAATACGCACTAACCTTTTGATTTAGGATTAAACTTAAACATTATTTTTATACAACTTACTGGGCGTTTTTATCAGTTTCATATAATTCAATCGCCTTTAGGTAATTTATTGCGCCATTCATTGTCATATCATTAATAAAACCATCGAGTTCAGGATGATTTTTTTTAATCCAACTAACTAAAGAATCTCTTTCTTTTTGCCATATCTTCCAATCAGTACCTATGCATTCCAATGATTCAATTTTTGAGATTTTCCCAGAATTAAAAGAGATTTTGTACTGGCACGTCAGAGGGTTGTTTTTTAAAAACTCAAAACGAACAGAATTTGAAGCTACAGAGGCAATAATCTGATTATTTTTTTCTTCTAGTTCAACTATTTTATAAGACGGACTAAATATGGAATCCCATTTAAATTCTTCATAAAAACTATCATGAGTATAAGGTATGACGTAATCTCCTGCTGTAATCGTAATGCTATCGTTTATAAATGTTTTTAATTTATTGTAGTTGGCTATATCTCTGGCATTATAATATTTAGTGACTGTCTCTTTATTAGTTAATTTCTGGTCGTTGCATCCCGTTAAGAAATACAAAAGAAATAGTATGAGAAAGGTGTTTTTCATTGGTCATTTTTTCAATGCCTTGTAACAGTCTCTTAGTCCATCACCTCAATTTTTCCGCCGAACATCTTTTTTCGCTTAATGTCTTTGGGATTGCCATAAATATAAATTGATCCGCCTGCCTTTACTTTGGCATCGACCTTTTGAGAGGCTTTTACGTCAGCTCTTCCCCCAGCACTTACCACAACAGTAGTTTCGGTTGTATTGAGTTCTTTATTGTAGATTTTACCGCCCGTATTGACGATTGCCTCTTGAATTTTGGCAGTGCCGGTAAGCGTGATTTCTCCTCCAGAAACAGACTTTGCGTATAGATCTTTTAAATCGACTTTTAAATTGATCTGGCCGCCTTCTTGTGATTTTATCTCTATACGCCCTCCTTTTAAAGTCTGATCAGATTTAATCTCTGCATTTTCATTGGCATCCAGTAGCGATAATTCCTCGGTGTAGTACAAGGTGGCCATGACTTCATCACCATCCATCATATTATCAAATTCCATTTTTATTTTCAATAGTCCATCTTTGTTTGAAATGGCTACCTCATCTTGATCATCACCAGAAATAACGATTTTATTTTCACCGCTTTTCACCAATGTCACAATAATACGGTCATAGGCTTTGATCTGCGTAAATTTTTCGAGTTCTATGGTTTTTTCTTGCGCCATTGCATTGAAGGCGACTAAGCTTATAAACAGGATAGAAATAATCTTTTTCATTTTGTTCGTTTTTATTCTAGGGTTAGACCATGAAGTGAACTCGTCTTGAGTTATTGTTTGGAACCGAGAATGAAGGCTTTTGTGCCGTAATGAAGTCATTTTTTGGTTGCATAGCATAGCTACGGAAGCTGAAAATGGCGAAATTATGGTACAAAATGCGAAATTCGCAGGTAAAAGAATAACTCAAGATGAGTTCAGTATGCCAAATGTAATATTTTTTGAAATAATCATTTTTTTGATTGAAAAAGTTTAAACGAGTCCATTATGTGATTATATCGTTAAGAACCGAACAATAATTTTTACAATGAAGTGAGAATACATATCTTAGGCAATCATTCGGTACAATTTGAATATGTAGTGCTGAAAGTGTTTGATTTTATTTATGGCAGAAAATAAACCACATAAACTTTTGGCTCTTATTGGCCCAGGGTTTATAACTGCTGCATTGGTTCTAGGGCCGGGCAGTTTGGCCATAGCGTCTAAAATAGGGGCTAATTTTGAATTTCGTTTACTTTGGGTCGTGCCGCTCTGCGTTCTTTTTATGGGTGCGTTTACCATAGTATCTACACGTATTGGCCTACATTCTGACATTACCTTGATTCAGAGTATTCGAAAAAAATATGGCAATGCGGTCTGTGTCGTAATTGGTGTAGGGCTGTTCATTGTGGCGGCATCGTTTCAAGCAGGAAACTCTATTGGGGCAGGTATGGTATTTAGTGAGATGTTCGCTACTTCGTCTGTGCCATGGGTCATGGGGTTTTCGTTAATAGCGATTGGGCTGCTGTTTTTCAAGACTTTTTTCAAGATTCTGGAAAAAATAATGATAGCTATGGTCATTATAATGCTGGTCTCTTTTGTAATCACTTTGATTATCTCCAAACCAGACGTGTCGGTCATAGTATCACAATTCGATTTTTCGCTTCCCGAGGGTTCTGATTTTCTTGCATTGGCACTGGTGGCTTCTAGTTTTTCAATTGCAGGAGCCTTTTATCAATCCTATTTAGTACAAGAAAAGGGATGGAACAAAGCACAATCAAAATCTCATGAAAGAGAAGGCCTTTCAGGAATTTTTATACTGGGGATCATAACAGGAACGGTTTTGATGGTTGCGGCTTCGGTTTTATATCCGCAAGGAATACAAGTGAATTCAGCTACCGAGATGGGTAAGGCGCTAGAGCCTATATTTGGCAGTTACGCAAGTTTGATTTTTATGTTCGGTCTTTTTGCAGCATCCTTTTCTTCTTTGATAGGTAATGCCACGTTAGGGGGGGTGTTACTTGCCGATGCCCTGAACATAGGCCGAAAACTTGAATCGCAGAAAGTTCGCTACGTTATTATGTTGGTCATTGTAATCGGTGCCGCAATAGCTATAATTTTTGGAAGCTTGCCCATTCAACTGATCATTATGGCACAGGGCTTTACTATAATCGTTGTGCCTATCATTGGTTTGATGTTGTTTTTGGTTGCCATAGACAAGGCTTCTAAAAAAGAAATGCAACTTGGGTGGGGCTTGAAGTCGCTCATGATAGTCGGCCTCCTTATTTTAATGCTTCTGGCCACGGCAAACATATATTCCATATTTATTAAATGAAAAACATAACCACAATACAAGAATTAGAAGACAAGCTTTCTGAGCCATCACAACGATTAATTGATGACATTGCTAAGATCGAGGGTGATATTATGATTTTGGGCCTCGGCGGAAAAATGGGTCCGACTTTGGCTAAATCGGCCAAGCGCGCCATAGATATTGCAGGCTTGGATAAGAAAGTGATAGGTGCATCCCGTTTTTCGAACGAAGGTCTTTTTAACGAACTGACCAATTTCGGGATAGAATGTGTTAAAACTGATTTATTGAACGATGCAAGCTTAATGCAATTGCCCAATGTGGAGAATATCATCTACATGGCCGGAAACAAATTCGGTACTTCAGGAAACGAACATTTCACATGGGCCATGAACGCTTATCTGCCAGGAAGGGTTTCTGAAAAATATAAAGATTCAAGAATCGTGGTATTTTCCACAGGAAATATATATCCTTTTGTACCTATCGATAGTGGAGGTGCGACCGAAGAAGTAAAACCATCGCCCATCGGTGAATATGCCCAATCTTGTTTGGGAAGGGAAAGGGTTTTTGAACATTTTTCCATCAAGAACCATACAAAAATGCTGTTGTATCGATTGAACTATGCTCTGGATCTAAGGTATGGTGTGTTGCTTGAAGTAGCAAAATCCGTCTATAACCAAGTCCCCATCAATTTAAGTATGGGCTATGCAAATGTAATATGGCAAGGTGATGCAAACGAATATGCTATTCGAAGTTTATTGCATTGTGAGTCGCCGGCCAAAAAATTGAACGTAACGGGTCCTGAAACAATATCGGTAAAATGGCTGGCAGAAGAGTTTGGAAAAGCCTTTGGCAAAGACCCTGTTTTTGAGGGGCAGCCCGCGGAAACCGCTTTGCTGAACAATTCGACCCAAGCATATGAACTATTTGGAAAACCATTCGTTGCCTTGAACGAAATGATAGCACTTACTGCAGATTGGGTAAAGATCGGCGGTGAGGAACTCAGCAAGCCTACCCATTTTCAAGAACGTAAAGGAGATTTTTGAAAGGCGTGAAAATAAAAAGTAAATGAAAAAATTAGATACCCATATAAAGCAATTGTTACATTCAGGAACGGTAATTCCTGCCCACCCTTTGGCATTGACGGCTGACCGACAACTTGATGAAAAACGCCAACGGTTATTGACAAGGTATTATATGGCCTCAGGGGCTGGCGGTATTGCCATTGGGGTGCATACCACTCAATTTCAGATTCGGGATCCAAAGATTAATCTGTATAAAAAAGTATTGCAATTGGCTGCCGAAGAGGTAAAGATTGCCGATCTCGATAGGCCTTTTGTAAAAGTTGCGGGGGTAAGTGGTGCTACAGATCAGGCAGTAAATGAGGCTGAGATCTGTGCCAATCTTGGTTACGACATTGTTCTGGTAAGTACCAACGGATTGGGAGATTGGTCAGAAGGGGCTTTATTGGAACGAACCAAAAAGATAGCTGAGGTCATGCCCATTTTTGGCTTCTATTTGCAACCTGCAGTTGGCGGCAGGGTATTGAGTTATGATTTTTGGAAATCTTTTTCAGAAATCGCAAATGTACATGCTATTAAGATGGCGCCATTTAATCGATACCAGACCTTAGAAGTGGTACGGGCCGTCTGTAATTCGTCACGTTGCGATGATATTGCCCTGTATACTGGAAATGACGACAATATTATTGCCGATTTGCTGACAACCTATGAGATTATGGTCGAAGGCCGTACAGTGAAAAAAGATATTGTAGGCGGACTTTTGGGGCATTGGGCCGTATGGACGCGGAAAGCCGTCGAAATGTTTGATCAAGTCAAGAAAATCAAAAGGTCAAATACCGATATACCCAAAGAACTATTGACATTGAATATTGCGGTAACCGATGCCAATGCCGCTTTTTTTGATGCTGCCAACAGCTTTCATGGTTGTATCGCGGGCCTTCATGAGGTATTGGAAAGGCAGGGGATTTTAAAGGGAAAATGGTGTTTGGATTCCAATGAAAAATTGTCAAAAGGACAAAAAGAAGAAATAGATAGGGTGTATAAAGATTATCCTGAATTGAACGATGATTTGTTTGTAAAAGACAATTTACAGAAGTGGATGATAGGATAGTATGTGGTTTTAAACGAAAATGACCAGACTACTACGAAAATATAAACTAGTTTTAAACAAAATCTGATTAATGAACTGTAAATCAAAAAAGGCAATGCGAATTGTTCTTGGGGTATTTGCCTTGTCGCTTGTATTTCAATCCTGTAAATCGACAAATACCCCAGTTCAAAACGAACCTAAAGAAAAAGCAGAGGTAAAATCACCTATAGAAATAGTTGATGAGGGCTATTCTGAAACAATACCGGCAACCGATATTTCCTTTGATATGGTTTCCGTTCCCAAAGGAAAATTCATGATGGGCAGTCCTGATTCAGAAACAGACCGTAAGGCCGATGAAGGATCGCAACGAGAAGTTACATTAGATGCGTTTTTCATGGGCAAGTATGAACTTACTTGGGAAATTTTCGAACTCTTTTTCAAGCAGAACGAAGAGCTATTTGTAAAGTTGGATAACGACAAGGTCATCAAAATAGATGCTATTACACGACCTAGTCCGCCCTATGAAGACCCTTCTTACGGTATGGGTAAAGATGATTTTCCAGCAGTGAGCATGTCGGCATACTCTGCCTTGGTTTTCTGTAAATGGCTGAGTACGGTAACGGGTAGATTCTATCGTTTGCCCACTGAAGCCGAATGGGAATATGCAGCTCGAGCAGGAAGCAAAAGTGCGTATAGTTTTGGAAATTCGACCGACGACATAGATCAATACGCCGTGTATTATAAAAACTCAAATAACGTATATGCCAAAGTAGGCACCAAAAAACCCAATGCATGGGGATTGCATGATATGCACGGCAATGCTGCAGAATGGACTTTGGATGAGTATAAGGCCGATGCCTATGCAACCTTAGAGGCAGACAACCCATGGATGGTACCTGCAGTTTTTCATCCTCGGGTGATTCGCGGTGGTTCTTGGGATGACGATGCCGATATTTTGCGTTCGGCATCAAGAACGGCATCAAGTTTGAAGTTGCAAAAGCGAGACCCTCAAATTCCTAAAAGTTTTTGGTGGTTTACTGATTCGAATTTCGTGGGTTTCCGTTTGGTAAGTCCAAAAAAGCAACCCACTCTTGAAGAGCAGAAAAAATTCTGGCAAATAGTGTTGGATGAGTAGCCATTTGCCTTTAACTTTATGTTAGAATACAGGAGTGTCCATAAAATAAGATTAACCAAACCTTCCCGCCCGACCGGACGGGCTGGCTTTTTAGAAAATTGAATATTACCGAAAAAGTAAAAAAATGAAAAACAATCAGAAGTCTCGTAGATCCTTCGTAAAAACCACTGCTAAAACAGTAGCCGCTGGCATGGTTTTTAACCATCTGCCCTTATTTTCAAACGCCAATGTAGTAGGGCAGGAAAAATTGAAATTAGGACTTGTGGGTTGCGGAGGCCGTGGCACGGGAGCTATTTTTCAAGCATTGACCGCTTCAAAATCAGTTCAATTGGTCGCTATGGGCGATGTGTTTCAACATGAGCTTGACAATAGTTTTCAGCAGGTGTCCAAAGATTTTTCGGATCAGGTAGATGTACCAAAGGAACGCCAATTTTTGGGTTTCGATGCCTACAAAGAGGTCATTGCTGCTTGTGATGCGGTTATTTTGGCTACGCCCCCAGGATTCCGTCCCGAACATTTTGAGGCGGCAATCAATGCGGGCAAACATGTTTTTATGGAAAAACCTTTGGCCGTCGATGCGCCAGGGTACCGAAAAGTCATCGAAGCTGGCAATTTGGCCGAACAGAAAAAATTGAACGTGGTCGTAGGTCTGCAATCTCGATATGAAATCGGGATGAACAAAATGGTTGAGAAGATACATGCTGGGGAAATTGGCGAGATACTTTCCACCAATGTATATTACAACGTGGGCAAGGCTACGGTTTACCCTAGAAAAGAGGGACAGACCGAGGTGGAATACCAACTTAGCAATTGGCATTATTTCAATTGGATCTGGGGCGGGCAATTGGCCGGGCAGGCCATTCACCAGATCGATGTTGTTAACTGGATCAAACAAGACTACCCAATACGGGCAAGTGGAATGGGGGGTAGGGCCTTGTTGGAAGGCTCCGACCACGGTGAGATTTTTGACCACCACTATGTAGAATTCGAATATGCCGATAGTGTCAAAATGCACGTACAATGCCGCCAAATGGACAATTGCCATGTAAAGCAGGGTATTAATATACAAGGTGTCAAGGCCAGAGCAGACGAACGATTTCAAATTTTAGACAAACAGGGTAATGCCCTTTGGCGACATCGTGGCAAAGACGACCCGTCATCTTCACAGATCGAACAAGATGTTTTTATAGGTGCTGTCATGGGTACGAGGGCCTATGTAAACAATACCAAGTATGGTGCTGAAAGTACTATGACCACCATCATGGGCCGTATGGCCATTGAGTCGGGCGAGATTATTGAACTGGACAAGGCAAAGGCATCGGATTTGCATATTGTTCCCTCCAAGTTCTCTTGGGATATGAAAATGCCCAATGCGCCTTTGGCAGATGGTAATTATGCAGTTCCGAAACCGGGAATCAGGGTTTTGTAATTAATAAAATAAAAATCAGATAAAATGAAAATAATAATTCCAGTTCTATTCTTTATAGGCAATGTACTCGTAGGCTTCGCACAAGAAATATACACCCTTTCCTCAGAAAGTATCTTGACCGTTGATGGCACCTCTACTATTCATGATTGGACGGTCACTGCCAATACCATAGAGGGGAAAATGAACTTGGACGGAGATGTTCTAGAGGAAATCGTTTTTGAGGTGACCGTGGCCGATATAATGAGCGAACGCGGTGCGACGATGGATAAAAAAACCCATAATGCCTTGAAAAAGGAAGAGCATCCAAAAGTGGTGTTTTCGGTAAAGGAAATGGATATTTCTGGAGGTGAAAATCAAGAAATTGTCGGAACCATAAGTATAGCAGGGGTAGAGAAGGAAACCAGTGTTCCTTCAAAAATCGAGAGATCTGATGGGAAACTACGTATAACGGGTGAGAAAAAGATAAAGCTCCAAGATTATGGTATGGAGCCTCCTACGGCCATGTTCGGATCTATAGTGGTGGGCGATGATGTAATGGTAAAGTTCGATTTATTTTTTTCAAAGAATTAAAAGCCTTTAGCGCAAAAGGCCCAAATGATCGTGTAAAAATTGAATATGGTGACAAAAGATAAATCCTTTAAACAGAAAAAAACACGGATTCTGCTATTAAACCTATTTTTGGCTCTGTTGATATTGGGTTGTACACAGAACAATATTGTTGCTACAATCACCATTTCAGAACAAGCTGGTCTGTCACGAGATTTAGAATATGTGACGGCCGTCTTCCCACAAAATAAATTGAACGTTTCTGAAATGCTGATGGCAAATGACATGGAAAGTGGTGCCTTGATCCCTGTTCAAATATTGGATACTATCCCACAAGAGAATGGATCCTATCTGAAAGTTTTGTTTCCAGTTGCTATTATGGCAAAGCGAACAAAAGAATTTCAAATAGTGGTCGCAGCTAAAATTGATGAAGATCAAGCTTCAGGTTTAAAACTTTCCATAGATGGGTATTCGGTTGAAAACAACACCTATCAAGCGAACTTTAGTATTGAAAATGATGAGCGAGGCGGTCAACTGAGCAGTCTTGTTCTAAAAGAATTTGACAATCAAATTTTAAAACGGGGCCACATACCCATGCATTGGGCCCCTAATTTTTCAAAGAGCAGTTCAAAAAGGTATTTCAATATGGAAAACTTTGGAGAAACATCTATAAACACGCTTCAAAAAGGGCTGTACCAAATCACAAAAAAACGATCTGGGGTGACAGATAGTGTTCCTGAAATTGATATGGAGGGAGAATACACTTTTTTTAAAGGGCTTCCTTATTTTCAATTTTCCTCTACCATGTCAGTGAACCAAGATGTAGAGTTAAACCTGCTTAGAAACGATGAAATGACCATGGACAGCCTTTATTCCCAGGTCATGTACAAAGACCCTAGAGGGAAGATTACACATCTAAAGTTATATGATGATGAACTCGATTGGTTAGAAGAGAAACCCATCACTGATGATGCGCCATGGTTGGCCTTTTATAATATGGATAGGGGATATGGTTACGGTTCTATTCGTCTGGAATATGACAATACAAATAACGAAGGAAACCCATCAACCACCCATAAACCGTATACCAAAATCTCAAAATCTAAGAATAACGGACGGTATTGGAACCGTGTTTTAATTGGCGAGAGCGATATTTTGGTCAAAAAAGGAGATCGCTATAAAGAGAAAAATGCCTATCTGATTTTTAAGGTTGATGTGTCGGCACCCGAAAAGGCAATGCAATACTATGCAGAAAGACTGATGAACCCTTTGACGGTAAATGTTGAAACGCCATAAGTGTAAAATGGAAATACTACAAAAGATAAAAAACCTGGCCAATAAATTCGCTCCTGAATTTGTAGCGGTACGAAGACATCTGCACCAAAACCCCGAGCTGTCATTTCAAGAGTATAAAACTTGTGCTTATGTAAAAGAACAATTGGAATCTATTGGAATTACCGACATTGTTTCCGTTGCCAAAACAGGGCTTTTAGTAACCATACCGGGAAACAGAGAGGGCAAGTCTATTTTGCTTCGAGCTGATATGGATGCTTTGCCGATCCATGAAAAGAACGTAGTGAACTATGCTTCTGAAAATGAGGGTGTAATGCATGCCTGTGGCCATGATGCACATACGGCATCCCTTTTATTGTGTGCCAAGATATTGTATCAAATGAAAGGTGAGATCAAAGGAACGGTACAGTTGCTTTTTCAGCCGGCAGAGGAAGTCATGCCCGGTGGCGCATCCTTGGTTATGAATGAGAAGGTATACCAAAGCTTAGGTTCCTTGCCACATATTGGTCAGCATGTAAAGCCTGATCTTCCCGTGGGCAAAGTGGGATTTCGCTCTGGTAAGTTTATGGCCAGTATGGATGAGATTTTTCTCAAAGTAACCGGAAAAGGGGGGCATGCCGCAATGCCCGAAAACACGATCGATCCCGTTTTGATCGCCTCTCATATTATTATAGCCGCCCAACAGTTGGTAAGTCGTATGGCATCGCCCAAAACACCTTCGGTTCTATCTTTTGGCAAAGTGATCGCTGATGGTGCGATCAATATCATTCCTGATGAGGTTATCATTGAAGGTACCTTTAGAACGTTGGACGAGGCTTGGCGAAAAACAGCATTGATGAAATTAGAAAAATTGGTCACATCGATTGCTGAGGGCATGGGCGGAGAATGTGAACTGAAGATCAATCACGGGTATCCTCATTTGATCAATGACGACGCACTTACAGAAAATCTCAAAGCATTTGCAATTTCTTATATGGGAACCGAGAACGTAGTGGATCTAGATCAATGGATGGCCGCCGAGGATTTCGCCTATTATTCACAGCAAAACCCCGCATGTTTTTATTTGTTGGGTGTAGGCAATGAAAAAGAAGAAATATCATCGGGTCTGCATACACCAACCTTCAACATTGATGAATCGGCTTTGGAAATCGGCGGTGGATTGATGGTATGGCTGACGCTTAAAACACTAGATACGTAATACTCAATAAAGACAGATAACAAAAGAATACATTAAACGAGTTCAAAATCAAACATATTATGAAATTCGATCTTCA
>CAZEUV010000097.1:0-11130 GCA_964515285.1 uncultured Maribacter sp.
CAAAAACAGTAATAAAATAGACGGTTCATCGATGAATTGTCGCTATAAAACGTACCTGATTTCAAGTTGCCCTTTTACCGAATATCTTAAACCGACCACACGGTCTTTCTAGGCTTTTCTGATTCTCTTTGTATAGCAGTGTCATTTCATTTGAAAAAACCTACCCTTACTTACTTTAGTTCGTATTTTAGTGCAATGAACTCATCTTGAGTTTTTCTTTTACCTACGAATTTTGCATTTTGCGCTCTAATTTTGCTATTTTTCAGTACCGTAACTATGGCTATGCTACCAAAAAATACCTTCATTAGAGCACAAAAGCCATAATTCTCGGTTCCAAACAAAAACTCAAGATGAGTTCAATGAACCTAAGCTATTGGGAATACAAAACTTGGTTGTCTAACATCGACTTTACGATTGTGGGCAGTGGTATCGTAGGTCTAAGCTGTGCTTTGAGATTGCGTGTCGAACACCCGAAAGCCAAAATATTGGTGTTGGAAAAAGGGGTGTTGCCCCAAGGTGCAAGTACTAAAAATGCAGGGTTTGCTTGTTTTGGTAGTATATCAGAGATTCTTTCCGATTTAAAACACCATACAGAAGAGGAAGTATCGAAATTGGTTCAAAAACGTTGGAACGGCATAACGCTCCTTCGTAAAAATTTGGGCGATAAAAATATCGACTTCAAACAATACGGCGGTCACGAGCTATTTTTGAAAAACCATCAAGAACTATATCACAACTGTTTAAATAAACTGGACTATGTGAATCAACTTTTAGATCCGATTTTCGATGGAAAAGCCTTTGAAATACAGAAAAACTCTTTCAATTTCAATAACATTCAAGAAAGCTATATTACCAACATTTTTGAAGCACAACTAGATACTGGCCAGATGATGGCCACTTTACTACATCTTGTTCAAAAAAACGGAATTACTGTACTAAATTCGGTTTCCGTTCAAGATTTTACTGAAAACAAAGACGCTTTAGATGTGGTTACCGACCAGTTTGAATTTCAAACCAAAAAATTGTTGATCGCCACCAACGGTTTCGCGTCCCAATTGATACATCAAGAAGTGAAACCTGCCAGAGCACAGGTATTGGTTACCAAACCTATCAAAAACCTACCGATACGGGGAACCTTTCATTTAGATGAAGGCTACTATTATTTTCGTAATATAGAAAATCGAATCCTTTTAGGCGGGGGAAGAAATTTAGATTTTAAGGAAGAAGAAACAACTTCGTTAGGTGAAACCGATGTAATACAAAACCAACTGAAAAAGATGCTCAAAGAGATCATTCTACCTCATACTGTCTTTGAAATCGATAGAAAATGGAGTGGCATCATGGGCCTGGGCAATCAAAAACAACCCATTGTCAAACAAATTTCAAACCATGTCTATTGTGGCATTCGCCTTGGCGGAATGGGTGTCGCAATAGGCAGTCTGGTAGGCAATGAACTGGCAGACCTGATTTAACACAAAAATCAATGAAAATCAAACAACAACTATACGATTTCTGTCAGGCCTTTGTAGAAGAGCGTATTCTACGCATCGAAAAAAATATTAAGGGCATTCAAGAATCATTGACATTTGAAACCAAAAGTAGTGCCGGCGATAAACACGAAACGGGTAGGGCCATGCTACAACTAGATCGCGAAAAACTGGGGCAGCAATTGGCCGAAGCTGAAAAATTGAGACACATCTTATTTAAAGTGCAGTTAGAAACGAATTCAGAAATTGTACGTTTAGGCAGCTTGGTAAAAACCCCTAAGACGAACTATTATCTGTCAATTTCCGCAGGGGAATATAAGGAAAAAGAACAGTCAGTTTTCTGTATCTCCGCAGCCACGCCTGTAGGAAGGCTATTGTTGGGAAAATCAGTTGGTGATGTTGTTATTTTTAATTCGAATCAAATTGAGATAATTGAGATTGCTTAACTTAGTGCAGAAGCATTTAAACATCACTATATGAAAATAGAATTCTATGTTAACGGTGTTCCACAGGCCATAGAAATCTCAGCTGTCAACATGCCTTTACTATGGGTCATTCGAGATACGCTTGATTTGAAGGGCACTAAATTCGGTTGTGGAAAAGGAACTTGTGGGGCTTGCACCGTTCATGTCAATGGTAAAGCAGTTCGTTCTTGTTTGTATACCGCAAAGTTCGCCGAAGGCAAAAAAATCACTACCATTGAAGGTCTGGGCAATGAAGAGAACCCTCATCCGGTACAACAGGCATGGGTAGATGAAATTGTTCCACAATGTGGCTATTGCCAGCCAGGGTTTATGATGACAACTGCTGCACTGTTGGAAAAAATTCCGAATCCCACCGATGAGGATATAGACACTCATATTAGCAATGTTTGCCGGTGCGCCACCTATTACAGAATGCGAAAGGCCATACATAGGGCCGCCGAAATCAAAAACAGTGCGCCTAATCAAATAAATGTTGAAAACGATGCGTAAGGGCAGAAAGAAAATATCACGACGCAGGTTTTTTGTAAAAGGTACACTGGGTACTATTGGGGTGCTGGCCATTGGCACATATTTGTTTCGAAACCCTATTCGCAGGTCTATAGCTGGCTATTTAAACACTGCTGACGCACCTTATTTGGGCAATACCGATACCCCAACAATTTGGTTTGAAACCACTGCGGATAATAATATAGTATTCCATTGCCCGAAAGTTGAAATGGGGCAAGGTGCTTTTACGGGACTCGCTCAAATCGCTGCTGATGAACTTGATGTTTCTATGCAACAAATGAGTGTGGTGCACGCTGCATCGGCTTCCGGTAATATAGACGGGTTTGCTACAGGTGGCAGTACCTCGATATCTAGTCTATGGATACCCTTGCGCGAACTGGCGGCCACCATGCGTGAAATGATAAAAATAGAGGCTGCTAAAAAACTAGGGGTCGAAGTAACAACGCTGTTGGTGAAAAACGGAATCATATCCAGTGGAGAAAAAACCATGACCTATGCGGAAGCAGTGAAAGGCGTGACAGATTGGGATATTCCCGACACACCCACTTTAAAGGATATCAAAGACTATAAATTCGTTGGAAAACCAATTGCACGAGTAGACCTCAAAGACAAGGTATATGGCAAACCGATGTTCGGTATGGATGCTACGATGCCTGATATGTTATTTGGTGCGGTAGTAAGGCCTTCTTCTGTTGGAGCAGCGTATGTAAATGCCAATACCTCGAAAGCGGAAAATATGCCAGGCGTTGTCAAAATAGTGAAAGAAGTCGATTTTGTGGGTGTGATCGCCAAGTCTCGAATGGAGGCCGAAAATGCAAAAAATGTTATAGAGGTAACATGGGATGTACCTAAAAAATGGCAGACAGCTGATATCGAGGCCATGATCGAGGTAGGAAAAGGAGAACCTTTTGTCATTCAAAAGAAAGGTGGTTCAGAGGGCATTCTTGAAGATGACAAAAATATAGTGGTCTCAGAATTCAAAAGCCCTATAGGTGCCCATGCGCAATTAGAACCCAATGGTGCCCTGGCCTTTGTAGAAGAAAACAAGGCAACCATTATGATGTCAACACAGGTAGTTAAGATTACCCGTGCTGAAATTGCCAAAAGATTGGGTTTTGACAATGATCAGGTAAATATCGTGCCGACCTTTTTGGGTGGTGGTTTTGGAAGGCGCCTTCATACCCCAAATGGCATACAGGCCGCAGTACTGTCAAAGGCCATTGGCAAACCTGTAAAATGTTTTTTCGATAGAAAAGAAGAGTTTCAGAACGACACCTTTCGCCCCCCAACACACCATGTGCTAAAAGCAAAATTAAATACCGATGGTATGATAGAGGCCATAGAGCACAATGTATCAAGTGGCGATGTGGCCTTTGGCTCCCCAATGCTTCCTAGAATTGTCGAGCCCATACTTGGGGCGGATATTGGCGCGTGGCGTGGCGGTATGATCCAATACGGGAAAATACCCCATTACAGGGCTATTTCTTGGCGTGTAAAATTACCTTTTGCCACTAGTTGGTGGAGAAGCCTTGGCTTGTTGGCAAATACCTTTGCAATTGAAAGCTTTATGGACGAATTGGCGCTAAAATCAAGAAAAGATCCCGTACAGTTTCGATTGGATCAGATACAAGATGATGAAAAAGGGCATAGACTCAAAGAAGTCATCAAAGCGGTGGTTGAAAAATCAAACTATAAAAACGAGGTTTTAAATGGCAGGGCAATGGGCTTTGCTTGTTCTACCGATGTCAATACCCCTTGTGCACAAGTAGCCGAAGTATCTATCGAAAATAATCAAATAAAAGTGCATAAAGTTACCTGCGCCATTGACCCAGGTATGGCCGTGAATCCAGATCAAATAAGGGCACAGTGCGAGGGGGCAATTATTATGGGTATGAGTGCTTCAATGCACGAACAGATGTTTGTGGAAAACGGTCAGCTGCAACCTATCATCTATGGTCCTTATAAGATGGCATTGATGAAAGACACACCGAAAGAGATCGATGTGGTCATTTTAGAAAATGCCGATGTGCCCGGTGCTGTGGGAGAGCCTCCTTTAGGCCCTATCGGTGCTGCTGTTGCAAATGCAGTATTTAGATTGACAGGGAAAAGATTAAGGGAGATGCCTTTTAAATTAGTTTGACAATCTTATTTAAATATATCGAAGGTCAGTGGCTCAATGTGCTACTGTAACATTTATTATTCGGTGATTTTCAGTTTAACATCGTCAATGAAAATCTCTATATTCGATTGTGTCGGGTTTGCAGTTGCCCCTATTTGAAACCTTTCGTAGAACAACGGTTGCTGAAGTTCAAAATCGATTCCGTTGGCAGCAAATTCAGTTTTAAAAAGACTTGCATTGGGCATGTTCATTCCTGTTTCAGAGAGTACTTCTTGATTATTGATGAAGAGTTTATTAAACCCGTCGGAATTTGGTGATAAATTCATTTCCCATACAACATTGACCCATTCATTTCTAGGAAAAGCCATGTTGGTCTGGAGCATAGTCGAGCCTAATATCTTGCCTCTTTCGATAGATAGAAAATCATTCGCTTTCATAATCAATCTGATTCCTGGGCATTGATTGTCAGAAACGGTGGGGTCCCAACATGAGCAACATTCCAAATCAATCAGTAAAAGGTTCTCTATGTTTTCAGTGGAAGCAATAAAAAAATTAGCTTCAATGCGAACCGTTGAACCCTCAGGGGCCTTAAAACCTTCTTTCTCTATGTCTATTTTTGATAGAGCACTATCGGAAGCCGTAGTGTAAACCCTTAAAGAATTATTTCCGCTCAATACTGTATTGCTTTCTATTCCTATTTCATTGTCTCCACCGTTAGGGTTTACTTGCTGAATGTTGGTCCATCTACTTCCATTGCTCGGAAACAATTCCATCAAATCATTATCTTGCGTTTCAAAACCATCCTCAAACAAATAATCTACTTTACCAGTAGGCAACAGGTTATCGTCTTTTGAGCAAGAAGTAATCACTAAAAGAATGTAAATGATCTTTTTCATCTATTTTTTGATTGGCCTGTTTTATTTATACCTTTTACAATAGTTATGCCTTACGAAGATAAAAAAATAAAAGTCCCGAGGTTTAATGAGGAATCTGGTTTCTATACCACTCCAGAGCGTTCAAAGATCATGGGCAAGATCCGCGGCAAGAACACCAAACCCGAACTTGCTTTTAGAAAGGCCTTGTACGCTACGGGGTATCGGTACCGCATCGATTACAAAAAACTTATTGGCAGACCTGATATTGTTCTAAAAAAATACAAAACCGTGATTTTTATCGATGGTGAATATTGGCACGGCCATAATTGGGAGGAACGCAAAAAGAAAATAAAGACCAATCGCAAATTTTGGATACCAAAACTCGAACGCAATATGCAACGTGACAAGGAGGTGAACAAAGAACTGGAACGTTTGGGCTATAAGGTCTTCCGTTTTTGGGAAAAAGATGTAAAAACTGAACTTGAGGTTTGCTTAAAGAAGGTTATCGCTCATTTTGAGAATCAGAATATATAAACAGAACCCCATCTAATCTACTTGTTTTTTTAGTATAATGAACAACTGTTTTACATCCTCTATATTAATATTGAAATCAGGGTATTCTGGAGAGTTGTTTAAACTGTGGCAACTGATCGTACCGCTTTTTTTATCATAATCCGTAATTTCTTTGCACATAATGCCGTCCTTGTAGACAATTATCCAAAACAGACCGCTCTTATCTTTAAGCTTAGAGGCCAACTCCCTTTTGTTGACCTGCTTGCCCAAAACAATGGTTTTACGCGTTAAGCTTTCAACTTCGCCATTGTTCATTGAATTATTGGCGATCTCAAAGGCCATATAGTGGGCAACCGAAACTTGGTCAATGACAAAACCGATACGCACCAATGCATTTAGATACTCTTGGTCATTATAATTGCCTGCAAAATTTAAGTGTTCCTCGACGATGGCCAAAGGCACGGTGAGCAAATATTTTCCAGGGGCCAGTTTGCCTATACTATGTCCTTTTTTAGATCGCTTGTTTTGTTTGTCATAAACAATGTTATTCTCATTTACTTCCAACGAGTACAATTGACTTATACTCACATCGAAATATGCTGCGATCTTTGTAAGATTTTTGATGGGAATATTGGCGTCATTCTTTTCATAAAGTTGAATTGTGCGCAAACTCACACCTATAGCATAGGCCAAATCTGTCTGATTGATATTTTTTTTACGTCTTAATTGCTTTATTATAAACATAAAATTGTAATATTGCGTAATAATCTTACATATTTTGTTTTATATGTAATTAAAATGCGTTTATCTGTAATCCACTTACAAACAAATATAGTAAATGCGAAATGAACTGCGCATAAATTTAGATTCATGTACCATAAAATCAACAATAGAAAACACTAACCAAAAAACATCAATAGACCTATGCTCAAAAATGAAGATTATGGAAAACCAATCAACGAAAAGCTGTCCATTACCCTGAGAAGAAATACCACAAAAGATGATTTTGCAAACGTTGCCAGTAATACCGGCATTAGTTTTTCAACGATTAGAGATGTGGTTTACAGAACCAATAGCTTGACAAAATCAAATTCAATGGCCATAAAAGAACTGATACGCATCGCCTTTGAAAATTCGTTGGCCACACAGTTACAGGCCCAAGGTGACAAGCGTTTTTTGAACAAATTGCTATGACCTTGTATTTATCGAAACACAAAGGTTAATTCGCTACTTTTGAGGAGATAACAAAAATCATGTCAGGTATTAAAAAGCTTTTCCCTTCAAAACTTCCGAACGTAAAGACCACTATATTCACCACCGTTGGTAATTTGGCAAGAAAACACAATGCGATAGACCTTTCTCAAGGCTTTCCGAATTTCGATCCTGATCCGATACTACTCGATATGGTCACCAAGGCCATGAAAAAAGGGCACAATCAATATGCTGCCATGGCCGGGGCTTTTCCATTAAGGGAAGCCATTGTTCAAAAAATTGAAAAACTACACCGAAGAACCTACTCGGCAGAAACTGAAGTAACCGTTACCGTAGGTGCCACCCAGGCTATCTTTACGGCAATTACGGCCTTCGTTTGCCCTGGCGACGAGGTAATCGTTCTCAAACCGGCCTACGATTGTTACGAACCGGCCATTGAAGTGAATGGTGGTATTCCTATTTGTTTACAGTTAAGCAAAGAAGGGTATAAGGTAGATTGGATAGCGTTTCAAAAGAAAATCACCCCAAAAACCAAGATGGTCATTATCAATACCCCGCACAACCCAAGTGGATACGTTTTCTCGAAAAACGATATGCTGCAATTACAAGACTGTTTAAAAAACACCAACATCATTCTAATCAGTGATGAGGTCTATGAACATATTATTTTCGATGGTACAGCACATGAAAGTGCCTCGCGATTTGATGATTTGGCTTCCCGAAGTTTCGTGTGCGCCTCTTTTGGCAAAACCTTTCACGTTACTGGATGGAAAATGGGCTACAGTGTCGCCCCAGCGACATTGATGAAAGAATTCAGAAAAGTACATCAATTCAATGTTTTCTGTGTTGACCATCCCGTGCAACGGGCCATCGCCGAATATCTTCAAAATGAAAAGCATTATTTGGACCTGAACGATTTCTATCAAGAAAAGAGGGATTTCTTTTTAAATGCCATTAAAGATTCACGCTTCAATTTCGTTCCTTCTAAGGGCACCTATTTTCAATTATTGGATTACACCGATATTACCGATGAGCCCGATGAACAATTGAGCGAGAGATTGATCGTAGACCATCAACTGGCCAGTATTCCCATTTCATCGTTCAACCTTGACCATAGAGATGACAAGGTACTTCGCTTTTGTTTTGCAAAAACACAGGAAACCCTAGAAAAAGCAGCAGATATTTTAAACGACATTTAGTCGATTGGCTGCGTAGGAACTACAGCGGCTTTGCTATAGTTTGGTATATAGTTTTTGCCCGTAACAATAGCCCCGATATCTTTTTCAAGAGATTCTACAGGCGATTCCACTATTCGGTTGACCTCCTTACCATCTTTATAAAAAATAAAGGTCGGTACTTTAATAATGTTCAGGCCTTTCTCCTCTCCCCCAGGGCTTTTCTTATAATTGGGTTCTATATGGTCAACGGCAACCATGGTCAACTGCCCGATCGGATAATTCGCTGTTTCTAAAATCTTGTAAAACCGAGGAACCTCTCTCTTACTATCGCCACACCAAGTACCCATAAAAGCCTTGATCTTATACTTTTTCAAATCATTAGCAAGGGGCAAAATCGTCTTTTCATCAACCTCGTACGCCTTGAACCCTGAATCAAACCACTTCGCAAACGAATCGTTGACGAAAGCGTTTTTATTGACCTGCCCCAATAGCTTTTCTGTGCCATTGGCCTCGGTTACCTTTTGATTAATCTGTTGCGAATTGCAGGCATACATATTCAGAATCAAAACGAACAGGCACATAATAAAACGGCTCATTGGTATCATGGTTTTTATGATTTAGAATTTCTCAAATCTATTTTCAATGAACCGATCTAGAGAATTATTTATGCAACCGACCTGCATACTTATACGTATGCCCCAAATCATAACACAAACGTATTTTGAAGATTATCTTGTCGTTCATATCGATAAAAGTGCATTTCGTATAGCGATTTTGAACGACAATTTCTTTTTTGGTACATTTCAACTCTATATGCCTATGAATTTTCTAAGCCAACATATTTCAAAAGCGTTGATCCATCTCTTATTTTGGGCCTTGTTCATTTTTGTATCCCTTTTTGTTTTTTCAAATTACTATTGGAGCGAAAATCCTTTTTTACAGTATTTGTTTATTCTGGTTACCATCGTATATGTCAACAACGGCCTGTTGCTGCCCTTTTTTATCCGAAGAAAATATTATTTTTTGTATGCTTTGGCCATTGCTACAATCGCCTTTTTAGGTACCCAATTGTACTGTAATTTTTTTGCGGAATGTGGTTGCTCTATCATGAAATGCCTTTCTGATTATCTATGGCAGACCTTGGTGCCTATCGTATTCTTTTCTTTTCTATGGATGTTGTACGGTTATCTTGAAAAACAAGAAGAGGTAGAACTCATTCAACAGAAAAACACAGAAATGGAACTGCAATTCTTAAAGTCTCAAATAAACCCGCATGTGCTTTTCAATAACCTAAACACTATTTATTCTTATTCTTTGGAGCAGCCTCAAAAAGTGCCAAAAATGATCTTGATGCTTTCTGACAATTTAAAACATGTACTTTACGAAAGTGACGGCCACAAAGTAGCCTTACAAAAAGAACTTGATTATATTGACAACTATATCGCTTTTCAAAAAATACGCTCAGAGGGTATCAAAACCATCGAATATCACAAAGAAATAACCGATTGCGAACACGAAATAGCTCCCTTATTATTGATAACCATCATTGAAAATGCCTTTAAGCATAGTAGCCCGAACAGTATTATCTCAATTAAGATCAAAGAGGAAAACGCCATGTTAGAATGTATTTGTGAAAACAAGATCAACCACCAAAAAAATGAAGAAAATAGCTCTAAAATAGGATTACAGAACCTAAAAAAACGATTGTCGCTTCTTTACAAGAACAAACATGAACTGACCGTATTAGAAACAGAAACCTACAAAGTACACTTAAAACTAGACCTATCGTGAGATGTGTAATCATTGAAGATGAGCTTCCTGCACAGCGTATTGTACAGAACTATATTTCTAAATTGCCTGATTTAGAACTTATGGGTAGCTTTCAGTCTGCCCTAGAAGCCAATTCATTTCTACAAAAACATGATATAGGTGTCGTTTTTTTGGATATCAATCTGCCCGACATTTCAGGATTGCACTATATAAAGACCTTATCAGATCCACCCTGTATCATAATAACGACTGCCTATCACGAGCATGCCGTAGAAAGTTTTGAACTTGATACCATTTGCGATTATCTGGTCAAGCCCTTTTCTTTTGAGCGTTTTTTAAAGGCCGTTAATAAAGTAAAGAAGAATATAGGTGTAGATAAAATAACATCTACGCAGCAAGAAAAGCCAAATGACACGCTCTTTTTGAATATTGACAAGACGTTGCATAAAATAGCTGTTTCTAATATTCTGTATATAGAATCAGATAAGAACTATGTCACCGTGGTTACCAAAAACGGAAAGTTATGCTACCTCGATTCACTGAAAAATTGGTTGACTAAACTACCTGAAAACGATTTTGCACAAGTGCATAAATCATACATCGTGAATTGTAGAAAAATCGAAAAAATATCAGGGAATCTATTATTTATAGAAGCCACTAAAATTCCCTTGGGGCGTTTGTACAAAGCTTCTTTTTTGAAAAAATTGAAGCTTGGGTAGAAAGTCTTCTACTTTAAAGCAGTATTGACCAAGGTCATAAATGCCCCTATTTTATTGGGTTCTAACCAACGGGTAACCACAACCAGATTGTTTTCTTTATCAATAACTATAAAATTGCCCCCAAAACCAGCTGCGTAATAGATGTTTTCAGAAAGCCCTTTCCAATGACGATTCCCTTTTTTGTTCAACCACCACATATAGCCGTAATTAACATTTGGTGTAGAGGGCTCAATAGCCTTTTTGATCCATGATTGGCTAATCAACT
>CAZEUV010000098.1:0-11121 GCA_964515285.1 uncultured Maribacter sp.
CTCTTAATACAAAACCCTAAACTTAATGGTATGTTCTACTTTCTTTAGGGCTTTGATTACCCCTTTATTATAGTCCTTATCAAAATCGGTAATCACATACCCCACATCACTATCGGTAGAAAGATATTGGCCTGAAATGTTCATTTCATATTCTGCCAGTACTTTATTGATTTTGGCCATAATACCGGGAACGTTCTTATGAATATGTAAAAACCGATGCGCCTTGTTCTGTTTTGGAAGTCTAATATTAGGAAAGTTTACGGCATCTACCGTATTTCCACCATTTATATAATCCATTATCTTGTTGGGTACAAAATCGGCTATATTACGCTGCGCCTCTTCAGTGCTGCCGCCTATATGGGGCGTTAGTATCACATTGTCAAGACCTTGTAATTGGGTTGTGAAGTTTCCATTGTTTCCGGGCTCTTCAGGGTACACATCCACAGCAGCACCTCCTATTTTTCCGGTTTTAAGTGCATTTGCCAATGCCTCTATATCAACCACAAAGCCCCGTGACAGATTGATGAAGATGGCTCCATTCTTCATTTGATTGATCTCTCGTTCACCAATAAAATTCTTGTTCGCTTCGTTATCGTCAATATGTAGGGTCACCACATCTGAAACGTTCAACAAATTTTCTAAAGTATTGCATTTTATGGCATTACCCAAGGCCAATTTATCGTCTATATCATAGTAATATACACGCATGCCCATAGCTTCTGCCAAAACGGACAGTTGTTTGCCAATATTGCCATAACCGATGATTCCGAGGTTTTTGCCCCGCACCTCTTTAGAGCCTGAAGCGGTTTTTTGCCATTGTCCGCTATGAATTTCCATACTTCTTGGAAAAACGTTCCGCATCAACATAATAATCTCACCTATGGCCAGTTCAACCACCGAACGGGTGTTGCTATAGGGCGCATTGAAAACTACCACTCCGTTTTTTCTACAATGATCTAAATCTATTTGGGCCGTTCCGATACAAAATGCCCCAACTACCAATAATTTGTCGGCAGCCTCAAGAACTTTTTTGGTTACCTGTGTCTTAGAGCGAATGCCTAAAACATGAACTCCTTTTATTTTATCGATCAACTCGTCTTCCGTCAAGCTGTTCTGCACTAATTCAACCGTGAAGCCATCTTCAGAAAGATTGTCAAATGCTGCCGGATGCACATTTTCCAACAATAAGATCTTGATTCTGTTCTTCGGATAGGAGATATTGCGTGGCAAATCGTTGACGAACAAAAATTCATCCATATTAGGTGTAACGTGATCTGCATTATTGGCCGCTTTTTCACGGTGAACATTTTCGGTATAGGCAAAAAACTTATCGGCGATACCTGCCTTGCGCATCACATAATCGCTATACCCATCACCAATCACCTGCACTTCGCCCTCTAAGCCCATTTGCTTTAGGCATTCTATTTTTCCGTTGTGGGTAGACAATACGTTCTTTTCATCAAAACCGATGATATTACCTTCGTCGTCGAATTCAAAGGTGTTCGCATATACCCTGTTCGACGGTATATTGTATTCTTCTACAATTGGGTCGATAAACTCTTTAAAACCACAGGACACTACATAGATGTCATCTGAGAACTTTTCAAAAAACTCTTTGTTAGAGGCTATTGATTTAGAGATTTTCTGCCGTAACTCGGCAACAAGGCCTTCAAGATCATCTTTGTGGGCATTCAATAGTTTAATGCGTTTCTCCAATGATTCAGTGAAAGAAATATCACCATCAATACCTAAATTTGTAATTCTTTGTATTTCTTCAATGACCTCATCTTTGTTCGATCTACCCTGTAATGTGATTTCGGCCAAGACATCCAATGCCTCTACCCTTGTCAAAGTACTGTCAAAATCGAAAACGTATTTTCTGCCCACTGCTATCAAGTATTTATGATTTGCCAATTAAAGCGTATAAAAGTAAAACTTTATTCTGATGGATTTTGGGGAATGTTATAAAAAGTTATCCCTGTAACCAATCTGATCTATTATGATGGATTTTCACTTTTTAAAGGGATGGGATTGAAAATTCAATGGTGAATAGGCTTTATAAACTGACATAAACGACCCCCGTTAAAATCGCGATCCCGAAACTCATCAAAGTGCCTATGAGAATGTATTCGGTCAGTTTTCTACTATTACTTTCTTTTAGGTCATTGAACCGAAAGACCGATTTCGCCGCAATGAGCAGGCCAATAGCTTCCCAATGGTCTAAAATAATAAAGGTCAGCACAAACAGGCGTTCGATTATACCAATGTATTTTCCGGCATTGGGCAATGATTTATGATCCATTTCCAATTGATCCGACATATTTTCCAAGAGTTTGCCCATAATTATCGCCGTCGGAAAACTCATAAAGACAACAGCGGTCAACAACTGCCAGTTCAATTGCTGAAACAGTTCTAGGGTGTGCTCCCATAAATTCATGTAATAGGCGCAGCAATACAGTACGATGACATGAAGCACTTGATCGATAAAAAATGGGATGCTCTTATTTTCAAACAAAGGGTTGGCATACAATTTCATCAAATCGATAAAATAGTGCGATACCATGATTATCAACCCGATCTTCCAATAATTGATATCCCATAACAAAAGCATAGTGACCGCCAAATGCAGCACTACATGGATATATAGAAATTTTGATGCTGCCTTATTTTCTTCTTTATGCAGTACCCATGTATTGGGCTGCAACAAAAAGTCACCGATCAAATGCGCCAAAAAGAGTTTTACAAATAGTATCATGGCTTCATTCGTTTTACGGTTTGCAGGTAAAAGTCCAATAGCGCCATAACAAGATCCAACTCTCCTCTTTTTTGTCGTTGACTTACCGCAGATTGTTGAATATGCAGTTGCTTGGCTATTTCTTGCTGCGAATGTTTGGGGTTTTCTAGTACCAGAGCTACTATTTCAGCTGATACCGACGTCCATTCGTCCATAAAAGACAAGGCCAGTTTAAACATCAGGTTTAGGGCCTCGTCTTGTTTTTGATTGCTCGTGGTTATAGCGAGGTTCAATTTTTGTTCTTTTAAAGTTTCAAAGGTACGCCCTGAACGCTGGTAGGCACTGCCGTTCGATTCGCTTACACTAGCCCCTTTAAAGGTTTCATCACCTACCCCTATGGCCATTCGTACATCAAGGTCTTTAAACGATTTTATGATTGCCTTGATCTGTATCGCCGCCCACAGGGCCTTTTTGGGAGCGATTTTAATTTGAAATTCATCACCCCGGTAAATCTCCCATTCCGTTGGTGATTCGCCCCAAACCGAAAATTGTTTTTTGAGCTTCTCGATCCACTCAGAGGTTTTATGACGATCTGAGTTTATAATGTCTCCTGTAATAATTGCTATCATACCTAAATAAATAAAATACAAATATATAAAAATATAAGCTAATTCGCTTATAATTGATGAATATAAGCCAATTCGCTTATAATTGATGAATATAAGCCAATTCGCTTATAACCTTATGCCGTTTCCACATGATTGCCTTAATAAGACACCCGTATATAACAAAACCCAATTGTAGATGGTTGATTGTTTAGATAGCGCTTCAACTATTTAGAATGTTTTTTAAATTCTAAAATTCATTATTTTTGAACCTAAGTTAAACTCTGCATTCTAAAGTAAAAGCACCGATCAGCACATGAAATTAGTATTCGCCACCCATAATTCAAATAAGTTCAAAGAGGTCAACGAACTGCTTCCGTCACATATTGAATTGGTATCCCTGACCGATATCGGCTGTATTGATGAAATACCCGAAACGGCCGAAACCCTTGAGGGCAATGCACAATTAAAGGCCGATTATGTCACCGAACACTATAATTTACCTTGTTTTGCCGACGATACCGGGCTTCTTGTAGATGCCCTCAACGGGGCTCCTGGGGTATATTCTGCTCGCTATGCCGGAGAACAGAAAAGTTCAGAAGACAATATGAACAAACTACTTGCCGAGCTACAGCATAAAGAGATAAGAACGGCGAGGTTCAAAACCGTCATTGCCCTAAACCTAGAGCATGATAAAATTATTTTCAACGGAATAGTAGTGGGTGAAATCACCATTAAAAAACAAGGGAACAGAGGTTTTGGCTACGACCCGATTTTCAGACCACTCGGGTACCAAAAAACTTTTGCACAACTTTCTATATCGACCAAAAACAAAATAAGCCACCGTGGCAAGGCCATAAAGCAACTTATGGACTATTTAAAAATAAGATAATGAACTCGTCTTGAGTTATTCTTTTACCTGCGAATTTCGCATCCTAATTTTGCCATTTTCTGCTTCCGTAACATAGCTCTATGAAACCAAAAAATGACTTCATTAAAGCACAAAAACCTTCATTCTCGGTTCCAAACAATAACTCAAGACAAGTTCAACTCATAAAATGATACCCATAAATAAATATACAGTATCTTTGCCGCTTTAATTAACGCCGCTAGTATAGCATGTGTTGTGCCGAGTCTAAATAGGTTATATCGATAATCGCTCTATACAACACCCATATTTGCGATTAAAGTATACCATATTATGATAAAATTCGAAGCACTGGGACTGCAAAAATCCCTATTGGATGCTGTTGCTGATTTAGGGTTTGAAACTCCATCCGAAGTACAAGAAAAAACAATTCCTATTTTATTGGAGACCGAGACCGACTTGGTCGCATTGGCACAAACGGGTACTGGCAAGACCGCCGCCTTTGGTTTTCCGTTGATCCAAAAAATAGATAGTAACAGTAGAACCACGCAAGGGTTGATACTCTCACCTACCCGTGAGCTTTGTTTACAGATCACCAACGAACTTAAACTGTACTCAAAATACGAGAAAAATATTAATACCGTTGCCATTTACGGTGGCGCCAGTATTACCGAACAATCAAGACAAATCAAACGTGGGGCACAGATCATCGTTGCTACACCAGGTCGAATGAAAGATATGATCCGGCGTCGTTTGGTAGATATCTCAAAAATCGATTACTGTATTTTAGACGAGGCCGATGAAATGCTGAACATGGGCTTCTTTGAAGACATCAAAGATATTCTGTCAAACACCCCTGACGCGAAATCTACATGGTTGTTTTCGGCAACAATGCCCAAAGAGGTATCGGTCATCGCAAAAAAATTCATGCACAACCCACAAGAAATAACCGTGGGAGCAAAGAACGCGGGTACTTCTACCGTACAACATGAATATTATGTAGTGGGCGGGCGAGATCGCTACCCGGCCCTTAAAAGATTGGCAGATACCAACCCTGATATTTTTTCAGTGGTTTTCTGTAGAACAAAAAGAGATACACAAAGAGTTGCCGAAAAGCTGATTGAAGACGGGTACAGTGCTGGGGCTATACATGGTGATCTAAGCCAGAACCAAAGAGATATGGTCATGAACTCGTTCAGAAAAAAACAGATTCAAATGTTGGTCGCCACCGATGTGGCCGCACGAGGAATCGACGTTGAGAACATTACCCATGTCATCAATTACCAGTTGCCCGATGAAATAGAAACCTATACGCACCGTAGTGGCCGTACAGGTAGAGCCGGAAAATCAGGAATCTCAATGGTCATCGTTACCCGTGGTGAACTTCGAAAAATCAAGGCCATAGAAAAGAAGATACAACAGACGTTTATCGCCAAAAAGATTCCAACAGGTATCGAAATCTGTGAAATACAGTTGTACCACTTGGCGAATAAAATAAAAGACACCCAGATCAATGAAGATGTTGAAAATTACCTGCCTGCAATCAATGATGTTCTTAAAGATATTGACCGTGAAGAGCTCATTAAAAAAATAGTTTCCGTAGAATTTACGCGCTTCTCTAACTACTACAACAAGACTAAAGATTTGAACTCGAGATCTGATGACCGTGGAGAAAGAAGAGGAGATCGCGGCAGTCGTGGTGATAGTCCAACGTCTGGTTCTGTTCGTTATTTTATCAATGTCGGAGAGAAAGATGGTTATGATTGGATGTCTTTAAAAGATTTTATACGTGATACGGTCGGTCTTGGCAGAGATGATGTTTTCAAAGTAGATGTAAAGGATAGTTTTTCTTTCTTCAATACCGATGCCGAAGCTACGGAAAGAATTTTGGCCCAATTCACCGAATTCAAGGTCGAAGGAAGATTTGTCAATGTTGAGGTATCCAACAGCCCTGGTGGCGGTGGCGGTGGCGGAAGAAGAAAAGGATACCGAGGCGGAGGCAACAGAAATAGAGGCCAAGACAGTGGAGGCGGACACCGAGGCAAAAGAAGGGAACGCAGCTACAATAAGAGTGAAAACTCTGGCAAAAGACGTAGCAAGAAAAGAAAAAGCGACTTCTTTTAGTTAATTGTATATTAAAAAATACGCTTCGGCGTATTTTTTTATTTTGTTTAGTATTTTTAACTCGCAAAATACATTCAACAGACTACATGCAAAAACTCATACTTATTCTCTTTATCGCCACAGGTTTCTGGGGATTTTCGCAAGAAGACAAAAATAGTACGGTGCTCAAAGAATTCAAGGCAACCGTCATAAATGCCCAGACAAGCGCTCCCATGGAAAGTGTTCATATCGTCAACCTTAACAAAGTCGTGGGCACCATAACCAATGAAAAAGGAGAATTTGCCATTACTGCGGCTATCAATGATACCTTATATTTTTCATTTTTGGGTTTTAAATCACAGAAAATCAGGGTCACTAATGATATGTTCAAATTTGTGGATACTAAAATTTCCCTTACCGAACTCGCATACGCCTTAGAGGAAGTAATCGTAAGACCCTATCAACTTACGGGTTTTTTAGAAATCGATGTAAAGAACCTGCCCATCAACAATGCTTATCAATATAGTATTTCAGGGCTTTCAGTTGGGTATGAGGCGGGTAATAAAAACCCTAGTGCAGTCACCAAAGTGCTTGGGGCCATATTGAACCCTGCAGATCTGCTCCGTAACCTTTTTGGCAAAAAACCCAACCAAATGCGCAAGCTTCGCAAAGTCAAAGAAGATGATGAGATCAGAAACTTGTTGGCATCAAAATTCGACCGCGAAACCCTCACCGAACTACTACAGATCGAAAAAGTCGATATTGAGGATATTTTGAACAATTGCAGCTATTCGAGGTCGTTTATCGCCACTGCGAACGATCTTCAAATACTCGATGCCATAAGTAGCTGTTACGAAGATTTCAAAGTACTTAACAGGAGTAAAAAGAAGCGGTGATTCGCATATTTAATTTGCCACTGGCTAATATTTACATAGGTTTCTCATGACTTTGAACTAATTGCAGCTCGTTTTCGGTATTATAAAGCGGACATGATATCTTTTGAAATAAATTTCATATTCCGATCTTCATTTTATAGCTTTAGACAAAATAGTCATTCATGAAAAAAGGATTCATTATCGCTATCATTTTTTTGCTCTTTTCCGGTTGTAAGGAAGAAAATAAAAAAGCAGAAAAAAAACAGGTCATGGTAACAGATTCCATTTCAGAGCCCAAAAGGCAAGTGCCCTTTGTATGGGAAGCTGCTAACATCTATTTTTTATTGACCGATAGATTCAATAACGGCAATGTAGAGAACGATACTATTTTGAGCAGAACCAAAACTACGGGTCCTTTGAGAGGCTTTATGGGAGGTGACATCGAAGGCATTACAAATAAAATAAATGAAGGTTATTTTACCGATCTGGGCATAAACGCAATTTGGTTCACGCCGGTTTTTGAACAAATACATGGTGATGTTGACGAGGGTACTGGTAATACCTACGCCTATCATGGGTATTGGACCAAAGACTGGACAGCTCTTGATCCCAATTTCGGTACCGAAGAAGATTTGGCCAATTTGGTTAAAACCGCACATTCAAAAGGTATTCGCATTTTAATCGATGTAGTACTCAACCATACAGGCCCAGTAACCGAAATAGATCCGGTTTGGCCATCTGAATGGGTACGTACAGCACCTACCTGCGAATTCACCTCCTATGAAAACACAACCAGTTGCACCTTGGTAGAAAACCTACCGGACATTCTGACCGAATCAGATTCGGCGGTCGAACTGCCCGACGCCCTTCTTGCAAAATGGAAAGCCGAGGACAGGTTGAGCAATGAGCTTGATGAACTCAATGTGTTTTTTGAACGCACAGGGTACTCTAGAAGCCCTAGAGCCTATATCATAAAGTGGCTGACCGATTATATCGGTGATCTAGGAATAGACGGATATCGTGTTGATACCGTAAAGCACGTTGATGAAAAAGCATGGGTAGAACTCCGTAAAGAAGCCTCATATGCTTTTGTAACATGGAAAAAGAAGCATCCGAAAGAAGTATTGGACGACAATTCGTTTTATATGATGGGCGAAGTATATGGCTATGGAATTTCAAAAGGGAAAAACTATGATTTTGGGGATAAAAAAGTAGATTATTTTGACCACGGTTTCAATAGCCTCATCAATTTTGAGCTGAAAAAGGATGCCCTTAAAGACTACGAAACCGTTTTTATGAAGTACTCAAAGCTTTTGAACAAAACCTTTAAAGGAAAAGGAGTCGTAAACTACTTGACCTCGCACGATGATGCCGAACCTTTTGACAAAGACAGAAATAACAGTATAAAAGCCGCCAATATGCTTTTACTCACACCAGGAACTTCGCAGGTGTATTATGGTGATGAAAGCTCACGAAACTTGACAATAGAGGATGCCGTGGGTGATGCGACTTTGAGGTCGTTTATGAATTGGGAAGAAATCGATAGTCTGCCTAAGACAAAAAAAATATTGAGTCATTGGCAAAAGCTAGGCCAATTTAGAAGCAATCACCCTTCGGTAGGAGCCGGCAAACACAAAAGGCTCGGAAAAAAACCCTACGTTTTTAGTAGAACCTATGTAAATGGTGATTTTAAAGACAAAGTCGTAATCGGCCTAGATCTTCCTAAAGGAAAGAAATCGCTTTGGGTCAAAGGTTTTTTTGGTAATGGCACAAAATTGTACGACGTATATTCAGAGACCGTGGTAGAAGTCAAAAAAGGAAAGGTCATTCTTGAAAACAATTATGATATTGCTCTTTTAGAATTGGCGCAATGAATAAAATCACGTCTGTGAGTGCAGGGCTATTCGATTGCCCTCGGTATCTTTTACCAAGGCCATAAACCCGTGTCCGCCACCAATTTCTGTCTTTCCTTTTAGTATCTCACCATTCGCCACCTCTACACGGCTCAATTCAACGGCAACATCTTTACAAGAAAAATAGAGCAAAGCACCATCGGTAGTACTTGGCTTGTACATTTCATGTTGCATTAAAGAGCCCGTTGCGCCTGATTTATCCGGGGCGTTCGGAAACCATCCCATTCTAAGTTCGCCCATATCATGAATGGCAATCGAAATATTGAATACCGAATCATAAAACTTTTTGGCCCTTTTCATATCGGAAACGGGAATTTCAAACCACCCTACCATATTATTTTCCATAGCTTTTTATGTTTTAGACAATTAACCGCTCAATGCTGTTTCTCAAGAACTTCTTTAAGGCTCGCCATACCCTGCTCAAAATCTTTACCCACCATTTTATCCATACTAACAAATAGCGTCATAAAGCTCATCGGAAATTTGTTTTTGCCCGTAAAACCCCAAGTGACCTTTGTAGTTCCATTTCCTAAATCATCTATTTGGGTATAACAGTCTGAAGTTGATTTCCACGGTTTTAGAAACCTCAACTCTGACTCAATACGTTCACCGTTTATTATTTTTGTGATTTCTTGCTCGCCCTCGCCCACATCTTTATTGCCAATCCAATGACTAAGCGCACCTACCTCACCATCAGTGCCTGTAAATTCCTTTTTCATTAGGGTCTTTTTTCTCCCAAGGCGACCAATCAGCCATATTTTTCAAGAATTTTAAATACTCGAATACTTCCGTTTTTGGTCTTTTAATTTCAACTGATCTATACACATCATAGGTCTTTGGGGCTATCACCGCCAACAGAAAAACAACAAAAATCAATCCTCCAAGAATATAAAGTAATGTATACATTTGTTTATCAATTAGTTGGTTCTTTATAAATATAACTAATAAATCAATTCGCACTGTGATATCGATCTAATATATCATCAATACTTTTAATCGTTTTCTTTGCCCAGTCAAGTTGTTTTTCTAACTTTTCATTGTCTGATAATTGCCAATCAATATCTGATTTCTTAAATTTTTCGATCAAATTTTGTAAAATAATCGCTGCCGATACCGATATATTCAAACTTTCGGTAAAACCTGCCATTCCTATCTTAAGAAAACCATCGGCTTCCTCTAGCACCTCTTTGCTAAGTCCGTCTTTTTCTGTACCAAAAAACAGTGCGATTTTTTCATCTACCTGAAAATCTTCCAACAAACAGGTATTCTCATGTGGCGTCGTGGCGATTATCTTAAAACCGTTTTTTCTTAATTTTTCAATACAGCTTTTTGAGCTTTTATGGCGAATGACATCTACCCATTTTTCGGCACCCAAGGCAATGTTCTTGTCCAACTTTTGTCCGAACCTGTTTTCAATGATATGAGCCTCTTGAATACCGAATACCTCACAGCTCCTTATCACGGCACTTGCATTGTGAACCTGAAAAACATCTTCTATCGCAACCGTAATGTATTTTGTTCGTCTTTCTAGAACGTCTATAAAGCGTTTTTTACGTTCTTCGGTAAGAAAACCTTCTAAATAAGACAAAAGCTGTTGATCTATCATGGCCCAATATAAGGAAAACCACTATTTTTATGGTGATGAATAAAAAAATTGTAGTACTTACAGGAGCGGGCATGAGTGCCGAAAGCGGTATCAAAACTTTTCGTGATGCCAATGGTCTATGGGAAGGCCATGATGTTATGGAGGTTGCATCACCAGAGGGGTTTGCAAAAAACCCTGAACTTGTCTTAGATTTCTACAATCAAAGACGAAGACAATTGTTGAACGTACGGCCCAACAAAGGCCACCTTTCGCTGGTGGATCTTGAAAAAGTTTTTGATGTGGCCATCATCACCCAAAATGTAGATGATTTGCATGAACGGGCGGGTAGTTCAAAAATCGTTCATTTGCATGGTGAGTTGTTCAAGGTACGAAGCACCCAAGGCGAAAAACCTGCAGTTGTATGGAAGAAGGACTTAA
>CAZEUV010000099.1:0-11082 GCA_964515285.1 uncultured Maribacter sp.
TCTTCTTTTGTTGTTTCAGGAATGGTTCGACTATAACCGGTATTTGCGGGATTCACATAAACAATATCGGTTACATCCAACACCGAATATGGATTCTGCTTCACCCCATAAGGTTGTACGGGATAACCTTCATCATCTATCTTTAAGGTTCTTGGTCCGGTATAGGCCAAGTGCATCCAAACAGAACCAGAACCAGGGCCTCCGTTAAAGGAAATCAATAAGGGCCGCGCCGATCGGTCTTTTATATTGTTGCGTGTATAGTAGGTATAATGTAGCGAAGCGATGGGTTCTCCCGCTTCGTCCCAAACGGGTTGGGTACCTATTTTTGCCGTATAGTTGATGGCAGAACCATTGATTGTGACACTGTGTTGTGTTGTAACCACCGTATCAATGGGTAACTTACGTTGTTGTGCGATGGTCAATGAACCACTCAGAATCAAAACGAAGAATAGAATTTTCTGCATATTCTTTTAGTTTATTGGTTGAGTTTAAAAATAGAAAAAAAAGTTCAATTAACGCTGAGGGATTTTTTTAAAATTTCTCAAAAACCCCCAAGCCAAATAAGGCGAAATCGTATTTCACAGGATCGGTGGCATCTAACCCTCTTAGGCTCTTGTCAAGCTCTGCAAGTGCCTTGGCATCGTTCTGTTTCCGTTTTAAGAGATTGAGTTTTCGTGCAACGTTTCCTGTATGTACATCTAGGGGACATGATAATTGTGAAGGTTTTATTTTGTTCCATAGGCCAAAATCCACTCCAGTGGTATTGTCACGCACCATCCATCTTAAAAACATATTGATTCGCTTTGCAGCAGAACCTTTTAAAGGGTCGCTTATATGTTTTGTAGTTCGAACCGGATGCGGCAATTCAAAAAACACTTTCTTGAAACCCGATATGGCTGCTTGCATTGAATCAGGTGAACTATTTTGTGCAAACGTATTTTCAAGCCCCCCGTGCACCGAATAAATGTTCTTTAAACTACTGATGAAATATGTTAGGTCAGTAGCGTTAAAGGTTCTATGAACAAAACCTGTCAATCTTTCTAGGTCGTTCTTTTGGTGGTTGATAATAAAGTCGTAGGGAGAATTATCGAATAGATCCATCATTCGATCTGCATTGGTGATAATGCTTTTACGGTTTCCCCAGGCAATGATGGCCGTAAGGAAACCGCTGATTTCAATATCTTCTTTTTTAGAAAAGCGATGAGGAATTTGAATGGGATCGCTTTCAAGAAATTTGGGTAGGTTGTACTGCATCACCTTGGCATCTAAAAAATCTTTGAGCTGGGTTTTGGTCATTTTGCAGAAAATAGGTGATTTTTCAAATCATGGGTTTATTGCCGATTCGATTTGCCTTGATATTTTAGAATTAGTGATGCGCCCATCTACCATAATCAGTTTTCTGTCTGCAAGATCGGCCAATTGTTGATTGTGGGTTACAATAACAAAGGTCTGTCCGAATTTATCACGTAACTCAAAAAATAATTTATGAAGAGTATCGGCACTTTCAGAGTCGAGGTTTCCACTGGGTTCGTCGGCAAAAATAATCGATGGGTTATTGATAAGTGCCCTTGCCACCGCGACCCTTTGCTGTTCACCCCCAGAAAGTTCATTGGGCTTGTGATCATACCTGTGCGATAGGCCTAAGAAGTCAAGTAATTCCCTTGCTTTTTTTTCTGCCTCGTTTCTGTTTGTTTTTTTTATGAATGCTGGTATGCACACATTCTCCAAAGCAGTAAATTCAGGCAGTAGTTGGTGAAACTGAAAGATAAAACCAATGTGCTCGTTTCTAAATTTGGCCATATTCTTATCTGATAGTGCCGTAACTTCAATGCCATTGACGGCCAACATACTATCTTTTTTATTGGTCTGCACATCTAAGGTTCCCAAAATTTGCAAGAGGGTTGTTTTTCCTGCACCTGATGCACCAACGATAGAAACGATCTCTCCTTTTTTTATATGGAGGTTGACCCCTTTTAAAACCTGAAGGTCTCCATAGAACTTTTGAATATTGGTAGCTTTTATCATCAATGAAATTTTATGGGTTGAAATTAGACAATAGGGTGGACATGGCAAAATGAGGTCGTTCAATTGAAATGGGATCATAAATTAGTATTTAGGAATTTTATCTAAAGGATTGATTATCTTGCTACGAATTTTTCAAATCAAAAAACAAAACAACTAATACGCTTTCTATGTCGGCATATCAAAATTTAGATGAGTACAATAAAGAAATCACCAAAGAGATCAAAGATCAATACGCATCAGTTATTGATGGTATTGGTGAGGATAGTCGTCGTGAGGGTTTGATAAAAACCCCTGAACGTGCTGCCAAAGCAATGCTATTTATGACCCAAGGCTACGAACAGGATGCGGTTGAGATTTTGAAGAGCGCTATGTTCAAAGAGTGTTATGACGATATGGTCGTTATCAAAGACATTGAGTTGTACTCACTTTGTGAACACCACATGCTACCATTTTATGGTAAGGCCCATATCGCCTATATACCCGATGGCCAAATTGTGGGCCTAAGTAAAATTCCTCGTGTTGTCGATGTTTTTGCAAGACGTTTACAGGTACAGGAACGTTTGACGCACGATATTCTAGAATGTATCAACAACACATTAAAACCTAAGGGAGTGGCTGTAGTTATAGAGGCATCACATATGTGTATGATGATGCGCGGTGTTCAAAAACAGAACTCGGTCACAACAACTTCTGGTTTTCGTGGGCAGTTTGAAAAGATAGAGACCCGTAGTGAGTTTTTAAAACTAATCAGTTCTAATTTGTCGTAAATGATTCAAGTATATTTTTATGGCATTCTTTTTGTTTTCTTTAAACGGAACTTTTAACTTTCAATATGTCAAAAACAAAGGATAGTAAATACAAAGACCTCTTTATGGGGCTATTATTCGATGCCATTGGTATGCTTTCTTTTGCAATACCGTTCATTGGTGAATTCTCTGATATTATTTGGGCACCCTTAGCTGCTTGGTTAATGATGCGTATGTACAAGGGTAAAATTGGCCAAGCGGCCGGTGCGGTCACTTTTATAGAAGAGCTCATACCGGGTATGGATGTTGTTCCGACCTTTACCATTATGTGGTTGTACACCCATGTTTTTAAGACTTCTAAAAAAGAAAAAACTATTGAGTTGGAATGATTTCCAAAATCTCAATGGTTTGGTTTCTACATTAAGCTTACAGTTCTACACTGATACCCATACTAACGTTTCTTCCTATATTGGCAATACCATTTGTTTTTAGGCGTGATAGGTGAGATGCATAAGTTTCGTTCAAAAGATTGTTGCCGCTAATACGAATATCCATTTTTTGACCAAAAACGGCAAAACTTCCTCCAAAACCTAAATTCAAAAGGCTGTACCCGTTCGTTGCAGTTTCAAAATCACTTACATCATTTTTATCAAAATAGAGCATCAAGCTTACAAAGGCGTAGCTCTTTTTCAACCAGCTTTTATCTTTGAAGGCTTCGATCCTAAGAGTATTGGTCCAATTATCGGCAGGAATAAGGGGTAGAGGGTTATCGCCTTGCAGTTTTCCTGTAACTGTTTCAAATGTGCTTTCTAAATGAAGCCAGTCTAAGGGGTGGGGGTGAAGGTGCAGTCCGATTTCACCGCCGTACAATCTTGCATCTTGCTGTCGGTAAATAAATACATCATCTGTTCCAACTACACTTCCGTTAGGTGCTATAAATATATAATCGTTGATCGAGTTGTGAAAACCGTTGATGTACAGTTCAAAGTGTTCGTTTCTATATTCAAGGGCAACATCCACCTGAAAATTCTTTTCATTGTTCAAGTCGGCATTTCCAATTTCAAAGCGGTTCGTACCCTCATGCACCCCATTTGAAGTCAGCTCGGCCAAATTTGGAGCCCTGAAACCCGTGGCCATATTGATTCGAGCCGTTATATTTTCAGAGAAGTTCGCCTTATAGCCCAGTGCAGCATTAAAGCTATTGAATTTTCTATCGAGTTTCGCTATATACCCTTCTTCAGTATTCGTCCCACTTTCCTTTCCAGCAATTTTTCGATGGTCGTAACGAAGGCCGAACTGCAGGTCGCTTTTGTCATTAAGGTGAAGGTGCGAAGTTGCCAAAATACCTATATCATTGGTAACCGCATCGGGAATAAGAATTTCTTCACCGGCATTGGTATTGGTTTGGTGCATGCCTTGAACCCCTGCAATGGTTTCCAGTTTACGCCATTTGGGTAGATGGTACATCAAATTATAGTTGAAAGTAGCCAGGTCCATCTCAAGGGCCGCTAGTTCTTCTCCTTCCTCAAATTCTTTTCGGGTATTGAAAATAAACCCGAATGTTGCTTCTAAACTTGAATTTTCAAAGAACATATTGCTTTTTGAACTCAAGATGTGGTTGCCGATTTCTTGATAGGGCGCTACTAGGGTACGTGTTTTTGTTTGCTCGGCAATCGTTTCAGCAATACCTAATTCAGAGCGGTTGTAATTGTAACGGAGTTCTGTTTTAAAAACTGTAGCTTGATAGCCCAAGGCCGTTTTTAAATCATATTCGGTAAATCTTGAATTGGTGACCCTCGCTTTATCTCCGGTTTGGTAATCAGCGTGTGACGAAATGCCACCTCGTACGATAAATTTGAATCTTTCTGTAGATTTTTTGAATCCCGCATCAGTATGAACACCCACGGTATTTGAAAAATAATTAAGGTTTACATCAATAACCGTTTCATTTGGTAACGCAAATTTTTCAGGATTCAAATACAGCACGCCTCCCATTGCATCAGATCCGTACAGCAAAGAAGCAGGACCTTTAATAACTTCAACACTTTCAATACCAGAGTCGCCCATGCCAAGGCCATGTTCATCACCAAATTGTTGGTTTTCAAGCCGAATACCCTGTACGTACACCAACACTCTATTTGAACTTAGACCCCTGATAACGGGTTTTCCAATGCCAATACCGGTAGAAACACTTTCGACACCCGGCATAGTCGTAATTCCGTCAGATAGCGTAAATGCACCTTTAGTCTTAAATTCAATGACCTTGGCCTGTTCTACTTTCATTACGTTTTCGCGCTGCAATTTGTGAAAAGGGGTCGAGACGATAACTTCTTCCATTTCAATGACCGAGAATGCTAGTGTTATATTCAGATTATTTTCTTCGGATTTGATCTCTATCGTTTCAGAATGGGTTTTATACCCAAGATGTGAGACTACTATTTTATAACGTCCTTTTGCAAGATCGTTGATGATAAATATACCATGTACGTTTGTTATAGCACCTTTTCCCAATTTCGGAAAGAAAATGGAAACCTGCTCTAAAGGTTCGCCGTTTCTGTTATTGGAAACTGTACCCGAGAGCGAATTTTGAGAATGTCCATATAAACAGAACATTCCTATAAACAGAAAAATAAATGAACGCTTCATTTCTTATTTGAATAAAATGGATACTGATTTTATAAACCGAGATAAGCTATGAAACGAGGGGTGGGCCTCTTAATGCGAAATGTAGTTTTTGATAGTTACTTAGAAAAGAATAGCAGCCGATAGCATCTACCTTTGTAGGAGGGACACTGGAATTTTGAATTTGAAAATAAATAGGGTATTGTTGCGGAGAAAGGTTGAATTTTTGAAAATCACAATCAAACTCGACCTTGTGAATATGCAATGACCCTATTTCATCACAATGCGTATCTTGATGTTCATATAGGGCGTGAGAGAGTTTAATTATCGACGGGGCAAGAATAGACATCACTAAAAACAGTGATACTGACGAAATGTATATTTGAAATTTGAAAAACTTCATATTAAACGAGTTCATTACAAAAGTAAACAATACCCTAAGCTAACAGGTTAAAGAAACTATAATTAAATGTATTGAGATTATGAACTCAAGGCCGGTTCTATTTAAAAAGAAACCCCAGCCCCAATCTGCCCAGCATTTTTTTTTCAAAGGCCCAAAAGAATTTGAACTGCCCGAAAAGCCATCCGAAAATAACGAGCAGAACTTGATAGACAGGAAATATGATCAGGATCCGAATAGCCCAATAAAACACCGAGAAGTACCAGTCATTGGCAAAATTATCCCGAGTAAAACCTAGGAAGTCCAATATCGGGCGAGCAACTTTGATCGAGGTGGAACCGGTAACAGAGAAAACTATAATAATGATAAAAACACCAAAATTGGAGTCTATTCCCCAACGTTCCCTTAATTTTTTCATAGTGATTTATGTAGCCGACAAAGATACTTTTTAAATACGAGGAAGAAAAGAGCCCAGTCTTTGTTTGTATTTACGCTGAAAATAAATGAAATAGTTATAGAGCTTGTAGTTTACCTCATAACCGTAATCGATATTATGTTGGTAATCGATCTGAAGTTCGTAAAGACTAGTGCTATAGCGTTGGGGCTGTACCACTCTACTGTTCCATTCTTGAACATAGATCTGGTTTCTGGTCTCTAGGTACGATTGTGAATAATAGCCTTCGGGTCTGGCAATGGTCTGTAGCCAAATATCGAAGCCTGGCTCTATAATAATGATTTCATATTCGGTTTCCTCATTTGCAATATGAATGGTATCGCCTTCGGTTTGTTTAAAAGCGGTTCTCTCATCATCACTGATATCGACCATTTCTTTTGTGGTTCCGCAACTTGCCACAAAAATTATAATGCTAAAAATAAAAGCAATTGAAGCTGTCTTTTTCATAGGCTTAATACCAATTTAATTTTAAAATGAGGCATAAATAAATTGAATTGTTTTTTGCTTAGATGATAAAGAAAAATCTAGCATAGCCATTGCTACAGTATATTTTTATTTTGAAATATAAGTAAAAAAGAAACTATTTATATGACTTGTTTTATGGTTAAAGTTGGTATAAGATACAAAAAAAGCCATCCACGGAAGTGAACGGCTTTGCATATTTATGTTAAATGGATATTACTTTCCGAAAAGACCTCCTAGAAGTCCGCCGAGTCCACCACTTTTTCCTCCTAATGCCATTGAAGCGACATCGTCTAAAATGCTTCCGTCGCCATCTGAATCTAAAAAAGATTCAATAAGCGACTGTTGTTTGGCACCACCGTCAGATCCACCGAGCATTCCTCCCAACATATTACCCAATCCGCTGGAATCAGTTACATTTTGTTGTCTTGTTTGTTTTCCTAAATACCCCATGATCAAAGGGGCCGCCACTTTTAAAATGGTTCCTATTGATCCAATGTCCATACCTGATTTTTGGCTTAGCGAATTTTGAACTTGACTTTGTTTACCACCAAGTATATGGCCTAGTATGCCAGAACCATCATCCATCACTGATTGGTCAACGCCACCGCCGAACAAGCCACCGAGGTTATCTAAAATACCACCATCATGTTTACCCGAAAGGGCACTCATTAGGCCTTGTGCACCTTGCGGTGTAGACGCATTTCTTTTCATAGCGCCCATTAATAATGGGAGTGCCATACTTAGTACGCTACCTGTGCTATCTGCCGACTGGCCTGTTTGACCTGCGAGACCGCTTATCATTTGTTTGCCCATTGGGCTTCCTAGTAAATCTAATAATCCTGACATGTTTATAGTGTTTATTTAAAATGAATTTGCGTAATGTACAAAAAGAGTTTTGATCTCAATACCGTTTTGTACAAGTTATTTTAACAATGTAATGATTTGATCGGCCAATTCGATGCCGATTCTGTCTTGTGCCTCTTTGGTCGCTGCACCAATATGTGGTGTCAGCGAAATGTTTTGGTGCATCAATATTTTTATTTCTGGGGATGGTTCTGACTCGAAAACATCTAAACCGGCAAAAGATATTTTTCCGTTTTCCAATGCATTGACCAAAGCCACTTCATCGATCACACCACCCCTTGCTGCATTTATGATACCCGCACCTTCTTTCATGATTTTGAATTCAGCTGCCCCTATCACATATTCTTTTTGAGCAGGAACATGTAGGGTGATAAAATCAGAGGCTTTCAATACCTCTTCTTTAGATTGGCTTTCAAAATCAAAGGAAACCGTTTGCCCATCAAAAAATGGAATGGATAAGGATGCTTTTTCTATATACGGATCTGAATAGATTACTTTCATACCTACGCCCAGTGCAATTTTTGCCGTGGCTTGCCCTATTCTTCCAAAACCAATGACACCCAAGGTTTTGCCTCTTAGCTCTAGACCACCGGCAAATGCTTTTTTGAGTTCTTTGAATTTACTATCACCATTTAAGGGCATATCACGGTTTGCGCTATGCAACGAACGAACACAACCAAATAAATGTGCGAATACCAGTTCAGCAACCGACCCTGATGATGCTGCAGGTGTGTTGATCACATGCAGTCCTTTTTCTTTTGCATAGGCGACATCAATATTATCCATACCTACGCCACCACGACCGATTAGTTTTAGGTTGGGGCAGTTATCGATGATGTCTTTTCGCACTTTTGTTGCACTTCGCACCAATAAACCCGTAATACCATTTTCATTGATATAATCGATTAGTTGCTCTTGGGCGACTGTGGTTGTCAGAACTTCAAAACCTCCTTTTTCCAAAGTCGCGATTCCCGATTGAGATATGCCATCGTTGGCCAGTATTTTCATTTGTTTGTTTTTTTGATTTTCGAATGTTCAAAGGCTTGAACACGCTTATACGTTTTATCCTTTTCGTTCCATTTCACTCATGACGTCGACCAAAGTGCCGACGCTCTCCAAAGAAAGGGCATTGTACATTGATGCTCTGTAACCACCAACAGAACGGTGACCGTTTAGGCCATTGATTCCCGCTTCTTTCAATAGTGCCTCAAAAGGGTCTTTCAATTTATCATCGGTCAGGCTAAAGGTGGCATTCATGCTCGAACGATCTTCTTTGTTTGCATACCCATCAAAAACCGGACTCATATCTATTTCAGAATACAGTAGTCGTGCTTTTTTGTCATTGATTTCCTCAATGGCCGCAATACCACCTAGGTCTTTCAGCCATTGCAAGGTCAACATAGTAACATAAACGGGGAAAACCGCAGGTGTATTGAACATACTGTCTTTCGCGATATGCACTTTATAATCGAGCATCGAAGGTATTTTACGTGATACCTTGCCTAAAATATCTTCTTTTGCCACAACTAAAGTGACACCTGCCGGACCCATATTTTTTTGTGCTCCTGCATAGATCAGATCAAATTGAGAAAAATCCATTTGTCTAGAGAAAATATCAGAGCTCATGTCGCAGACCAATGTTGCATCCGATTTTGGAAATTTCTTTATTTGCGTTCCGAAAATGGTATTGTTAGAGGTCAGGTGCAAATAGTCAAGTCCTTCAGGTATGGTATAGCCTTTTGGTATGTACTTGAAATTTTCATCTTTTGAAGAACCCACCTCGACTATTTCGCCGAAGAGTTTGGCTTCTTTTATTGATTTATCGCTCCAAGTACCCGTATTGAGGTATCCCGCTTTTGTCTCTAAGAGGTTGTAGGCCACCATTAAGAATTCTAAACTGGCACCACCTTGCAAAAACAAGGCCTGATATCCTTTTCCTTCCAAACCCAAAAGCTCTAAGGCCAAGGATCTTGCGTTTTCCATTACTTCAACAAAGTCTTTGCTTCGATGTGAAATTTCAATGAGCGATAAGCCAGATGCGTTAAAATCCAAAACTGCCTCAGATGCTTTTAACAATACTTCTTGGGGTAAAATACACGGTCCTGCGCTAAAATTATGCTTCTTCATGATGTCTTTTGGTTAAGACATCAAAGATCATAAAAATATAGGAAAATACTACAATGTAAATGTTATTAAATCTTGTTTGTTTTTAACAAGAAATGAACAGTATCAACACCATCGGCATAATCGGTCAGATTGGGACTTTGTGTACCGCCAAAAGGTATTTCGTTTTCAGTGAAACCGTCGGCAACCACACATTGTATTTTCTCGGCATCTTTAGCCAATTTGGTTTTGAGTGATTTTAATGAATCATAGTATTCATAAAAAACGGATGAAATAGGCGAGGCGTAACTTTCGTCTACTTTCAACATTAGAAATCCGTTTTCAAGAATCTTGAATTCGCTCATTAAATAAACCGCCTTGTTGTAGTCATAATTGTTGGCATATTTAATTTGGTGAATTATTGGGTTATAGTCGTATATGGCTTTGAAAAAGGCATCGAAGTCATACTCTTTTGGCACGAACAATTTTGAAACGCTTCTACAGCCCAAACCGTAATAGCGAAAAATATCTTCACCTAAAGCTGCCAACTGGTCTTTGGTCTCATTACCCGTAAGTACGGCAAGCGAGTTTCTGTTTCTACGAATGATATTCGGCTTTTTGCCAAAATAATGTTCAAAATAGCGGGCGGTATTATTGCTTCCGGTAGCGATGACGGCATCAAAATTTTCTAGCCTGTCTTCGGTAAAGACAATTTTATCGGATAAGGAGGGTTCGGTAACGATTAGAAATCTTGAAATGAGGGGTAGTAAGATCGTATCGCTGGAAGATAGTTTTCCCAAGACCTTGTTACCTGTAATCAAAACCGTTAAGAAATCATGAAAACCAACCAAGGGAATGTTTCCGGCCATAATGATAGCAACGGTTATTTTTTGGTTTTTTTCAATAGTGTAATTTGATAGCCAATCGGTCAATTTGTCGAACGTTAAAAGTTCGCCCCAACCTTTTAAAGCAAACAAGACATTTTCTTCGGTAAACCAACCATTTTTGTGGTTTGCCAAAACTATGCCCTCGTTAAATTCGGCATACCACTTATCATTGTTATGGGCAGAATTTACTTTTGAATCACAGTATGACCTGAGAAAAGTTCCGAGTCTCACGAATGCTTCGATAATAAGTTGGTTCTCTATCATGAATACTTGTACAAAATTTTAATTGGGTTTACCTTTGCGCAAAAGTAGAAATACTTTCAATGTAAATATCTCGTTGTTATAACAATCTTTGATATAAAAGAAAATCATGGCGATTATTATTACCGATGAATGTATCAATTGCGGGGCCTGTGAACCCGAATGCCCCAATACGGCAATTTACGAAGGCGCTGATGAATGGCGTTATAGTGATGGTACTTCTTTAAAAGGTTCTGTTGTGCTACCCAATGGTAA
>CAZEUV010000100.1:0-10983 GCA_964515285.1 uncultured Maribacter sp.
TCTATTAATTTAAACTTATCAAGATTCTTATCGCTTGAATATGCTTTTGCTGCCGTTAGGTATTCAACAAAGTCAGATTGCCAATTTTTCTTGAACCAATCAAAACCGATCTTAGTGGTCAAATCAATTTCAGGATTCATCACTTTAACCGAAATCAGTTTCATTTCTTTTTTCGTCAAGTAAAATAAGTGCATTTGCTGCTTCCCAATATTTTCAATATAGGTTACTTTGGTCAAAACACCTTCCCAGATTAAGTCACTGAAAACATCAAGTTCTTCTTCGGCTACTTTGGGTTTGTCGTTTTTAAGGGTATTCCATTCATCAGCGGTTATGGTCTGTGTTGCCAAAAAATTGATGAATTCTTGTTGCAGTTCTTCAAACTGCTGTTTTGTGAGTCTTGTATACTTCATGCTGCAAATGTAAAAAGGCCATGCAAAAAGCACGGCCTTTATTTCACAAAAATCATTGTTTAAAATATATAACGCAAACCAAATTGTGCTTGCCACCTTGACGCCAAACTGGCATCGAAACCATAGGTTTCGGTAAGCGAGGGGTTGAAGGTGTATGTAGGTATATTGGTTGCAGGGTCTACACTAACACCTAACGGGCTAAAATTATTGACTTTTTGAATCACACCCCACTCAGAGCTCAATAAGTTGCCCAAGTTCAGAACATCAATACTGAACTGAATGGTGTGGGTCTTATCACCCGCAACCTTAAAATTATAGTCTTGCAAGAATTTGAAATCCCAACGGCCTCTCCATGGAGACAATGCGCCGTAGCGTTCAGAATAACTACCCCTGTTATCACTTAAATAATCATCTTGTTGAATATAGGCCTCAAAGGCTTCTGCCTGCCCTGCTGCCGAAAATTGCATTTGGCCCACTTCGGAAGCGGTAGGAATATACAATAAGTCATTATTTTGAAATGAACTGTCATTATTGATATTACCGGCATAGGTATAGTTGAACCTATTTCCTTTGGCATATTCGAAAAAGGTAGAAATGGTGGTTGCCCATTTATCATTTGATCCGTAAGTGAACTGCTTTGAAGCTACACCGATAAAACGATGTGTATCACCATATTTTGAAAAGGCCAATACATCTTGATTGGCATCACCAAGATTGGGATTGAAGTCAAAAGCATCCCCCGTAATTTCCGCTTCGATCGAGTTGATGTCCTTAGCATTCAAATAATTATAGGCCAGACTTGCAAATAAGCCATTGTCAAAGGTTTTTTGTGCTTTGAACGTGGCATTGATTGTTCTTCCCTTATCCGAATTCGTAAAAATATAGGCGCTCGTTGGGCCTCCAAAACCATGTAAGGCCCTGTCACCTGCGGTATATATAGGCCTATTATCACCAGGCGCATTCAATGTGCCCGAAGGTTTGTTCAAAGCCCAGTTTTGAACGTGTGGCGCATTTAAATCTTTGGTATATGAAAAATCAGCTGTTAAGACAATATCGTTCTTAAACCTATGGTCGATACCTATATTCGTTCTCCAAACCTGTGGCCATTGAAAATCAGGATCCACGGCTTGATAGAAAAAGAAATCGACTCCCTGTACTTGATTGCCCAACCATACAAACGGAAAACGGCCCGTGAATACTCCCGTTCCTCCACGAAGTTGGGTGGTGTTATTTCCTTTCACATCCCAATTGAACCCTAATCTTGGCGAAATCAACCAGTCATTGTCTGGTAAGACCTCTGAGTCTATGGTAATGTTTTCGCCGGTATCGGGATCAAAATACTGATTATTGGGTTGGTAGGTGCCTTTTCTAGCAATGTTCTCACTGATTTTCTTTTTTGTATCGAAATACAAAGGCTTATCAAAACGAATGCCATAGGTCAATTTAAATTCATCGGAAACGCTCCACTCATCTTGTACGTAAAAAGATAACTGACCAACGTTGGTCTCTGCTAATGACCACCCTCCTGGAACTCCGTCATCTAACTGGTTATTGGCATTGAAAGTCGATTCGGCCCCTGAAAAGGCACCGCCATATCTACCGACAAGAAAATCTTGAAAAGCCTGTAGATCTGTTTGGCCCGTTGCATCATCAACATAATTAGTATCGATCGAACCATCACCGTCTAAATCAATATCTTGATCTATGGGTACACTACCGAACAGATCAAAACCGTAAGAGGTTAAATTAAAGGAATTATCGAATTCAAATTTCTCAAACGAGAAACCTACCGTATAGGTATGATTTCCTTTGAAAATGTTCATATTATTTGTAATCTGAAAAACTTTCTGATCTAAACGGTTGTGAACAGAAAAAGGCTCATGACCGGCAATAATATAGTTGACGCCACCTTTTGAGATATTGATAGAAGGCCCTGGAGCTGACAACGGATTTCTAAAATCATCAAAATGAGTATACCCTACTTGAAGTTTGTTGGTAACTTCATCTGATAGGGTGGAGTTCAATTCCAATTGTACCGATTGTAACTTATTATTGATTTCATAGCCCGTATTTTCAAACTGCAAGGTTGTGAAACTAGGTTCTCTAGATGCAATTGCCGTTGGGTGTGCAGGCTTTTCTTTGGATGCGTTCATGAAGTTATAAATAACGGCCAACCTGTTATTATCATTAATGTTCCAATCTAACTTAAAAATCCCTTTGGTTGATTCGGCACCATAGGTAAAGCCTTCATACCTACCCGTATCATACCCCAAACGTGAAAGTCCGGATTGTACGGCCATCAAATCGGTTTCCAAAACCCTAGACTCGTTGATTGCCCCTGAGCCTGTATTGGGAATCCATCCATTACTACCTAGATCATCTCGTTCGTCTTTTTCGAAATTGACGAAAAAGAACAATTTATTTTTAACGATCGGACCGCCTATGCTCAACCCATATTGATTTTGCGATAAATCTGGTTTGGTAACATCCTCCCCTTTTATTTTACCTCCTGTCAGGCTCTCGCTTCTTGAGAATCCGTACACGGTACCATGAAATTCATTGGTGCCACTTTTGGTCACTGCATTTACCGAAGCACCGGTAAAGCCAGATTGGGTAACATCATAAGGCGCAATGGAGACTTGTATCTGTTCAATGGCATCCAATGAAATGGGTTGTGCACTTGTTTGCCCACCAGGGGTAGGTGCATCAAGACCAAATGGATTATTAAAAATCGCTCCATCCAAAGAAAAATTATTGAATTGATCATTACGGCCCCCAAATGAATTGCCACTTGCAGAAGGTTCTAATCTCGTGAAATCCTGTGCAGAACGTGAAATGGTGGGTAAGCGGGTGAGTTCTCTCCTACCAACACTGGTTTCGGCTCCTGTTCTATCGCTACCGAAAGTGCCACTACGATCAGAGATTACAACGACTTCATCTAAAGCCTCACTTGAAGACACCAATTTAACATTGGCATTAAAGGTCTTTCCTAAGGTCAGGTATACATCTTCTAAAAGCTGCTCTTTATACCCCACATAAGATATGGTGACCTGATAGGGCCCACCTACCCGTAGGTTCAATAAATTAAAGCGACCATCTTCATTTGAAATTGCTCCGTACTTAGTACCTGTTGGGGTGTGTACGGCTACAATATTCGCCCCAAGCAGGGCTTGGTTTTGGTCGTCAATGACCGTACCTCTTATATTTGAGGTAGTTACTTGTGCAAAAGAGGATACAGCACCTAGAAAAAGGGCTACAGCCAAAAGTATATTTTTTTTCATGATAGTATTTGATTAGGTTTCGTGAATTGAGTCTCGCAATATAGATATAAAAAAGAGCTATGCACGCATAGCTATTAACATTTTGTTCACAATTTGTCAACCATATAATCAAAAAAACCGTTCTCTACGACATGCGCAAAGAACGGTTTTCAAATACAATCTAAAAGGTTACTTTTTCTCTCCGACAACTTCGAAAGGAAAATCAACAACAACCTCTCTGTGCAGTCTGATCTGCGCATTGTAAGGCCCTGTTCTTTTAATCGCTCCACCAAGAATACTGATGAACCTCTTATCGATTTCATGCCCTTGCTTCTCTAATGCGGCAGAAAGATCAATAGTAGTAACCGAACCAAATAATTTATCACCGGCACCTACCTTGGCCGAAATCTTCAATTCAAGATCTTTAAGCTTATCTGCCACTTTATTTGCAGTATCGACCACCTTTTTCTCTTTATGCGCCCGTTGCTTTAGGTTCTCTGCCAAAACCTTCTTGGCAGATGAAGTTGCCAAAGCGGCCAAACCATTAGGGATCAGGTAATTTCTACCATATCCGTTCTTAACGTTGACCAAGTCGTCTTTAAACCCTAGGTTCTGTACGTCTTCTTTTAATATAAGTTCCATGGTATACGTTTCTTTTATTTTAATAAATCACCAACATAGGGCATTAATGCAATATGACGGGCGCGTTTTACGGCCTGAGCCACCTTTCTTTGAAATTTCAAGGAAGTACCTGTTAATCTTCTCGGAAGCAATTTGCCTTGATCGTTCACCAACATCATCAAGAAATCGGCGTCTTTGTAATCAATGTACTTGATACCGTTCTTTTTGAAACGACAATACTTCTTTTTGGTGCTCGTTTCGATATTGAGCGGGGTAAGATACCTGATCTCACCATCTTTCTTTCCTTTTGCTTGTTGTTCTATAGATGCCATAGTATTAAGCTTTAGCTGTTTTTAACCTTGTTCTTCTAACTTCTGCCCACGCAATGGCGTGCTTGTCTAATTTTACCGTAAGAAAACGCATGATACGTTCATCTCGTGAAAACTCTTGCTCATAAGGAGTAAGAATCTCACCAGGACCGGTAAACTCGAACAAATGGTAAAAACCACTTTTCTTATGTTGTATGGCATAGGCTAATTTCTTTAGCCCCCAATTCTCTTTGGCAACCATTTTGGCGCCTTTCTTAATTAAGAAATCTTCGAATTTCTTAACTGTTTCCTCTATCTGATCATCAGATAGAACGGGATTCAAAATGAAAACAGTTTCGTAATGGTTCATATATTATAAATTTATATTTAAGGAGTGCAAAAATAATAATATTTACGACACCTCACAAGAAAACCGAAAAATCTTCGTTATATACAAAGGAATCCTAAAAAATAATTGATTTAAACCCAAATCTTAACCATGATTATTGACCATTTACACAGAATTTCGTGCATTGTTTACAACTTTTGTTGTTGATGAACATGTTTTTTATGTAATTTGTCAATGATTTAACCCCACAAATCAACCCATTTATGAAATTACGAAGTATAATTGTAGATGATTCGTCTATGCAAAGAATGGCCGTTGCCAAATTGGTAAACAACCATCCGAATTTGGCTATGGTGGCCGAATACAGCAACGCGATCGAGGCAAAAAACGGTATTAAGAACAACGAGATCGATTTGATTTTTCTCGATGTGGAGATGCCAATTATCAACGGATTTGACCTACTCGAATCCCTAGAAAACAGACCTCAGGTAATATTGATTACCGGAAAACCAGATTATGCCCTCAAGGCATTTGACTATGACGTAACCGATTATTTGCACAAGCCTATTACCATGGCCCGTTTTGATGCATCTGTCAAAAGAGCTTTAGGCAAGTACGAGCAAATAAACCGTGTACACGAAGATGAAGAACATATCTTCGTGAAAAGCAATCTTAAGAAGAGAAAGGTGATTTTGAACGATATCAAATGGATCGAAGCTCTTGGCGACTATATCAAATTAGTGACCGACGAGGCCAATATCGTTATCTTATCAACAATGAAATCTTTTGAAAAGCAATTGCCCGAAGATAAGTTTCTACGTATTCACAAATCGTATATCGTGAATCTTGAAAAGATAGAAAAATTCAATAGTAAAAATGTTGAAGTTAGTGGAAGATCTATTCCATTGAGCAGAAATAAAAAGACCGAATTGGCCGAAGCATTGAGCAACGCCTAACAAATTTATTGCCCAGTTGGTTTATGGGAAAACAAAAAAACACCTCTTAAAGAGGTGTTTTTTTATGCTCATATATGATCTACATTATAGATTACACGCACACTTCTATAAAATGAAATGGCGTTAAAAGACTTTTCTATTCTTTTAATGCTGATTTTTGTTTTTACCGTAGATTGGCCAGGGTCTATCTTTATAATCACATTTTTAATGTATTGATTGCGAATACGGGCGACAGGGGGGTACTCAGGCCCTAAAACACTACCGCCAAACACATTTCTTAGGGCTTTCACAAACCAATCGGCCGCCTCGTTTAATTTATTATAATCCTTATGCTTGAAAGTAATCTTGATTATTCGGTTAATAGGAGGGTACTTGTATTGTTCACGTTCGTACAGTTGTTCTTTGAACATTTCTTCGTAATCATTGGTCGAGACCTGCTTTAATATTTGATGATACGGATTGTAACTTTGAACGATCACTTTACCTCTTTTCTTGGTTCGCCCTGCCCTACCCGACACCTGCGTCAATAATTGAAAACTGCGTTCATGTGCTCTGTAATCAGGAAAATTGAGCAATGAATCGGCATTCATAATCCCCACCAAATTAACATTTCTGAAATCGAGGCCCTTTGCGAGCATTTGCGTACCTACCAAAATATCAAGTTCTTGTTGTTCAAAAGAAGTGATTATACGTTCGTAGCTATGCTTGCCGCGGGTGGTATCCAGATCCATACGGCCGACCTTGGCATCTGGAAACAAGCTATGTAGCTCTTGCTCGACCTGTTCGGTGCCAAACCCCTTGGTATTCATTGTTTGACTACCACATGCTTGGCAGCTTTCTTGCAATGCCATGTGGTGCCCACAATAGTGGCAGCGCAATTGTTTTTTATACTGATGATAGGTAAGACTTACATCGCAATTGGGGCATTGGGGTGAATTGCCACAGCTTGTACATTCCACTATTGGGGCGTACCCCCTTCTGTTCTGAAAAAGAATGATCTGTTTACCTGCATCTAAGGTCTCGGTGATCTCTTCGAGCAAACGTTCGGAAAAATGGCCTTTCATTTTTCTTTTTCGGGTCTGCTCTTTGATATCGACCAATTCGATATCGGGCATGACTACGTTACCATAGCGCCGATCGATCTTTGCATACCCGTATTTTTTGATCTTTGCATTGTAAAAACTTTCGATACTCGGTGTTGCAGAGCCCAAAAGAATATTCGCACCATGCAAATTTGCCAAAACTATCGCTGCATCTCGGGCATGATATCTAGGGGCAGGGTCAAACTGTTTGAAAGAGCCCTCATGTTCCTCATCTACGATAATCAATCCTAAATTCGAAAAAGGAAGAAACAATGCCGACCGTGCCCCTATTACCACTTGAGCCTTGGTTTTATGGGCGATTATATTGTTCCATACTTCTACCCTTTCCTGTATGCTGTATTTAGAATGGTAGACAGAAACTTTTTCGCCAAAATACTCTTGCAACCTACCGATCAACTGTGTTGTCAGGGCAATCTCGGGCAGCAAGTACAGTGCTTGTTTTTTACTGGCTATACATTGTTCTATCAACTTTACATATACCTCTGTTTTTCCTGAGGATGTTACACCGTGCAACAAGGTGGCCTTTTCATTGTCAAATGCTTTTTGAATATCGTTCAAGGCTTTTTCTTGTTGTTCATTAAGCGATTTCAAACTACTGTTTTCTTCGCTACCCTGATAAACCACGCGATCCGTTATGATAGAATATGCCTCTAAAATACCCTTGTCTACCAATGATTTTATTACGGCTCTTGATGTTAAGCTGGCTTTCTCAAGTTCACTGATCTTAATTGGTTTTTTACTTGTTGCGCGCAATTGAAACAAAGAGAGTATGACCTGGCTCTGTTTAGGGGCACGTGTCAGGGATTCCAGTAATTTCTCAAGATTTTCTTCTGATTCGTACGCTACTGCCAATTTTACATAGCGTACGAGTTTGGGTTTGTATTGTTCGAAAATTTCCTCCTTGAGTAAAATGACGTTTTTTTTCAACAAACGGTCCAAGATCGGCATTATATTTTTTCGATCTATAATCGCAGCTACTTCATGCACTTTTAAAACCGATTGGTGCTGCAAAGCCTCAAAGATCAAAAACTCATCATCGTTCAGATCGCCCTCATCGACCTCTATCATATCGTTCTTTAAGATCAAGGTTTCACTTTCAAGCAAAAAAGCACCTGGAACAGCACTTCTAAAAACCTCACCGATCGAACACATGTAATAATCAGCGACCCATTGCCAATGCTTTAGTTGAATTTGATTTACCAAAGGATGTTCATCTAATATCTGATGAATTTCTTTCGCTTTGTAGACCGTAGGTGGGTCTGTATGCACCTCATGAACCAGTGCAGTATAGATTTTCGATTTTCCGAAGGGTACAGCGACCCGCATACCCGGTATTAAAAAACCAGCTTCGGTTTCAGAAATACTATAGGTGAAGAGTTTCTCTAAAGGAATTGGCAATATTACATTAACGAAGTGCTGCATAATGACATTTCATTCTAGCCTTTTACACGGATCCATGTTTGCGTTCTATAGATAAACATTAAATAACCCCGTACTTTCAATTCATTGGGGTTGTCAGGGTTTAACCATATTTTACATCGAAAGGTCATTGCCTGCTCTGGATCGAACAAGCGTTTTCCTTTCCATTCGCCATCCTCGTTTTTCTCCGCAGCCGTGATTATGTTCATGCCCACTACGGGTTCGTCCTTTAAATCACCATCACATTTCACACAAAGGGAATCTTCTTTTCCCTTTTCAAGGATCTTGACCACATCACCGTACATTAAACCATCTTTTTCATAAATATCAATGACGGCCTTAGGTTTTCCTGTTCTATCATCAATTGTTTTCCATTTTCCAAAGACACTTTGCGAATTTCCATAAAACATAGAAAAAAGAAATGATACCAGTATGAGTTTATTCATTCGTTGTGTTTTTCTTATAATTCTTTCTTAGCCAAGTCAAAGAGGCGTTCAGTTCAAAACCGAGCAACAATATATTTGAATTTAGCCAAATATATACCATCAGGATCAACAAACCACCTAAGGCTCCGTATAGCTCATTATATCGTGCAAATTTCTCAACATAGACCCCAAAAAGATACGAGGTCAGTAAAAACAAAAGTGTGGTCATCAAAGCCCCAATTGAAAAGAAATTTGCCGCTTTTCCTTCAGCAGTACCAAAATAGTATAGGGTAGCGGTTGTCAAGTACGAAAGAATAATAAAGAAGAGGAATCTTGCAATCTGGATTCCCATTACATCGTCTTCAGCCAAAACATAGCCTCCCGTTCTTGCAGCAAAATCATTAAGGTATCCCAATATATAAACATCAAAATAAACAAAGGCCACAAAACCGAGTATAATCAATATCGATAAGATAAGACCTACCATCAAAGCGTAGGCATATTGTTTAAAGAAATTACGGGTCAGGTTCACATGGTACGAGTTCTCAAAACCCCCAAAAATAGAATTGACACCATTTGCTACTAAGAAAATGGACAAGACAAAGGTCGATGATAAAAGACCTGTACGTTTTTGATTCTTTATCTGTTCGTAAATGTCACCAAAGTACTCCCCTGTTGCCGAGGGCAAAAACGATTCTAAAAACAAGGGGAATTCAGCATCGAAATTGGCATTTTCCAGATTTAAAAAAGACACCAAAAAAGGCACTAAGGTCAACATAAATATCAAAAGTGGAAAAAGAGCAAGGAATATACTAAACGCAATCGCACTTGCGCGGGTAGAGAGTGCGCCCTCGACAATGCCCCTGATGTACATTTCAATTAAATCAAAAATGGAAAGCCCTTCAAAACCGGGGAGCCGTATTTTTTTCAATAGCCGAACCACCCAATTCAGAATAGGTATCTTCCCTAGTTTTCTCTCTATCTCTGCCGACATTTATACCGCTTTAAGGCTAAGATCCATATTGTACACCGAATGGGTAAGTGCGCCTGAAGAAATAAAATCAACTCCGCATTCGGCATACTTTCTAAGTGTTTTTTCATTGATGCCGCCTGAAGATTCAGTGAGGCATTTGTCACCTATCAGTGCAACGGCCTTTCGGGTATCTTCATAATTGAAGTTGTCGATAAGAATACGATATACGCCTTCTGATTTAAGAATTTCATTTATCTCATCGAGGTTTCTCGCCTCTACAATAATCTTAAGGTCTCTACCACTTGCCTTCAAATAGTGTTGGGTCTTGTTGATCGCTTTCGTAATACCGCCCGCAAAATCAATATGGTTGTCTTTGAGCATGATCATATCGTAAAGGGCGAATCTATGGTTCACCCCTCCCCCAATTTTTACGGCCCATTTTTCAAGAGCCCGAATACCGGGCGTTGTTTTTCGGGTATCCAATATTTTTGTGTTGGTGCCTTTTAACAGTGCAACAAAAGAATTGGTTTTAGTAGCTATGGCACTCATGCGCTGCATGGCATTCAGTACAAGTCGTTCTGCCTTTAAAATACTCTGAGAGCTTCCCGTTACATAAAATGCAATATCGCCATACTTTACCGTAGAACCATCTTGGATCAAGACCTCGACTTTCAAGGCATCATCTATATAAGCAAACACCTGTTTGGCAAATTCCAAACCTGCCAATATACCATCACCCTTTACCAAAAGTTTTGCCTTGCCCATTGCTGTATCGGGTATACATGCCAAGGAACTATGATCGCCATCACCAATGTCTTCACGAACGGCATTTGATATGATTAGATCTAATTCGTTTTGAAACTGTTCCTTTGAAATCATGTACGCATTTTATAGGTTGCGCTAATTTAAGGAATTGTTATTTGGTTCTCGCCACCGAATCGTTTATGTTCAAGAGAAACAATCATTCTTACGTCTCGGCTCGTATGATTAGTGCGGGAGTTAGGAAGCAATTGATTTCCAATTAAGCACTTAGCCAAAACTTTATTTTTTGTTTTAATGTTTTCTGTCTAAAGCGAAATCAAAAAGATTTGGCGGACACTATAAGCATACGCAAGCTTTTGCCTTAAACACCAAAACTCGTATTAATTATAGGCTTTGT
>CAZEUV010000101.1:0-2859 GCA_964515285.1 uncultured Maribacter sp.
AGTACGCCGAATCCGCCAATCTCTAATTTTTCACCAATGACCCCGGTTTGTTCTATGAGTTTCTCTTGAACTGACATGCCGTTGAAATCGGCGCTGAGAAAGGCATCTAAAGAATCAAAGTTTAAAGCTACATCAGCTAGATCATTGGCCAATTTTACAAAGCTATCGTTCTTGGCTACAAAATCGGTCTCACAGTTTAGAGAGATGACCACACCTGTGGTGTTCTCTGAATTCACTTTTGCGATTGCGGCGCCTTCAGAAGAATCTCTATCAGCTCTTTTAGCAGCTACTTTCTGTCCTTTTTTGCGAAGAATTTCGATTGCTTTTTCAATATTTCCCTCTGCTTCGACCAAAGCGTTTTTGCAGTCCATCATTCCTGCACCGGTTAACTTTCTAAGTTTATTTACTTCTGCGGCGGTAATTTTTGCCATTTTGTTTCTGTTTTAAAATACGATTAAATATGTTATTCAACTCCTCCTTTTACCTTGTCTTGCCATTCTTTTAGCTTGTCCCATTTATCATCGGCGGCCATTTTGGCTTGTTTGGGCCATGAAGTCGGATCTAGGTGGGCCATTCTTGAACTGGCCTCGGCCAAGATTTCTTTGATTTTGGCTGGCTTGGCTTTTGATAATTCAGCGAAAGTCGCAACTCCTGCTTTGGTAAGGGCTTCTGCGGCTTTTGGGCCAATACCCTCGATTTTGGTCAAATTATCACCTTTTGGTGATTTTGCTTTGGCCTCTTTTTTAGGAGCTTCTTTCTTAGCGGGTTTAGCTTCCTTCTCTGTTTCTTTCTTTTCTTCTTTTTTCGGTTCCTCTTTCTTGGCTGCTTCCTTAACGACCGCTACCTTCTCTTCTTTGGTTTCAACGGGTTTCGGAGTTTCGGCAACCTTCTCTTTGACTTCAGCTTTTGGTGTGTCATTACCTTCTTTGTCTCCTTGTTTTTCAGACTGGCGTTCTGCCAAGCCCTCTGCAACTGCATCGATGACCTGGGTCATGATGATATCAATAGACTTTGACGCATCATCATTTGAAGGAATCAAGAAATCAACATCTCTAGGATCAGAATTGGTATCGACCATAGCAAAAATCGGAATGTTCAATTTTTGCGCTTCCTTTACCGCAATATGTTCTCTCATGGTATCAACAACAAACAAAGCTCCTGGTAAACGTGTCATTTCTGAAATAGAACCAAGGTTTTTTTCCAACTTAGCTCTCAAACGATCTACTTGTAAGCGTTCTTTTTTAGAAAGGGTAAGAAAGGTGCCGTCTTTTTTCATACGATCTATATAGGCCATTTTTTTGACCGCCTTACGAATGGTCACAAAATTGGTCAACATACCTCCTGGCCATCTTTCGGTAATATAGGGCATATTTACACTGGCTACTTTTTCAGCGACAATGTCTTTTGCTTGCTTTTTGGTAGCTACAAAAAGTATTTTTCTGCCCGATGCTGCAATTTTTCTGAGGGCCTCATTGGCTTCCTCCATTTTTGCAACTGTTTTGTAAAGGTTGATGACGTGAATTCCGTTGCGCTCCATATAGATGTAGGGCGCCATATTCGGATTCCATTTTCTTGTGAGGTGGCCAAAATGCACCCCTGCTTCCAATAAATCTTTTACTTCGACTTTTTTAGCCATTTTTAATTTAGTTTACGTTCTTATGAATTAGCAATGCTGAAGTGGTATTCCGTAACAAGTGGAAAGCCTTCATCATTTAGATGCTAAACTAATTTACCTTGCACTTGTTTGAAACAAGCTGAAAGGATTTTTAATTATCCCCTAAAAAAGGAGACTTTCAATGAACTGGGTTTATACTGCCCCAACGCTTAGGGGGTTTCAGTATCTGTTTAATTATAGTACAACACCTATTTGATAAGGTGAGGAATTCAATTCGATATTAACGTTTAGAGAACTGGAATTTTTTCCGTGCTTTCTTCTGCCCGAATTTTTTACGCTCTACCATTCTTGGGTCTCTAGTCAAAAGACCTTCAGGTTTAAGAACCGTTCTGTTCTCAGCATCGATCTCGCACATAACCCTAGACAATGCCAAGCGAATTGCTTCAGCCTGTCCGGTAATGCCGCCTCCGAAAACATTGACCTTGACATCATAGCTGTCTTCTGAGTTGGTCAATGAAAAAGGTTGCTTTACCTTGTACTGTAATGTGGCTGTAGGAAAGTAATCGTTCAGATCTCTTTTGTTTATGGTGATCTTTCCTTTTCCTTTTGAAACATATACGCGGGCAACCGCTGTTTTTCTTCTGCCTATTTTGTGAATTATCTCCATTACTTAAGGTCGTTTATGTTGATTACGGTCGGTTTTTGTGCTTCTTGGTCATGGTTTGGTCCAACATATACTTTCAGGTTTCTGAAAAGTTCGGCACCTAATCTGTTTTTAGGAAGCATTCCTTTTACAGCTTTTTCGACGATACGCCCTGGATTTTTTTCCAAAAGTTCTTTCGCTGTTGTGTGACGCTGACCTCCAGGGTATCCTGTGTAGCGTGAATAGGTTTTGTCTTCCCATTTATTACCAGAAAGCGTAATTTTTTCGGCATTGATTATAACGATATTATCGCCACAATCTACATGCGGTGTGAAATTAGGTTTGTGCTTTCCTCTAAGTAATTTTGCTACTTTAGAAGCAAGACGACCTAGTGTTTGACCTTCGGCATCAACCAATAACCACTGTTTGTCAACGGTTTTTCTGTTGGCCGAAATAGTTTTGTAACTTAATGTATCCACTACTACTTTGTTTTAACAATTAGACACTCCAATCCCAATAAACGGGGTGCAAATGTACAACTATTAAGTTTAAATACAAATGCTTGTTTCTGATTATTTTTTTAGTTTTTTATGGAGTCCAT
>CAZEUV010000101.1:2959-7918 GCA_964515285.1 uncultured Maribacter sp.
GATACCAATACGGCGACCGACAATGCCAAATTCGGAAAGCAAATACTAGACTTTTTAACCGATAAGGATTGCCATATTCTATCGTTGACGTTCAACCAAGATTTGACAAGGGTGTTCGAGAGTGCAGCGAACTATCTGCAAATCAATGCCACGGCCACAGGTTTAGAGATACCTTGCCCAACAGAGGTGGATACCGATACCGTAACCTATACCTATGACGGTGAAAGACTGACTACTACAGATGTCAGCGGAAATTCGATTTCTATAGGGGTTGCTATTGATGGTGATACAATGATAATTAATGCTGTTGATCTGAATATTCCCAACTTTAATTATGAAGGAGAATTGATTTTCAAAAGAAATTAAAAACAGTTTACCATAGGTAAAAAGCCCTTTCCGATTTTCGGAAAGGGCTTTTTTGATAGGTTGGTTTTTTAACTAGTTCTTATAAAATTTGGCTCGTACCTGCTGTTCTTTTGAATGAATGTGTACCATATAAATACCCGATTTCAAATTGGGTATGGGTATACTTAGGGCATTGTTTCGAATCGCCCATTGGTGCTCTTGAACAATGCTACCTGATATGTCTACTATAGAAATACGTGCCTTGTTGCTATTGAAGAGTCCTAGAATATTGACAACATTGGTTGCCGGGTTCGGAAAAACCTTGATTTTTTGCTTTGTTAATAGTTCTTTTTTAGAAGCTACTTCTTGATTTTCACTTGTTTGGGCAGAACCCCAAAAGGAAAACAATAATAGAGGTAGAAATATAAGTGTCTTTTTCATGATAGGCGTATTCTCAAATAAAGATATCTCAAGGCCACTTTGTTTTCAAAAAAATGTTGTGAAACGGGTATTTTTGTATGTCAATGCGCCTCGAGCCAATTTTCACCCATGCCCAGCTCTACATCTAAAGGAACGGCTAGGGTATATGCATTCTCCATTTCTGTCTTGACAAGGGTTTTCACGGCCTCTAGTTCGGGCTTGTATACATCAAAGACTAATTCATCATGCACCTGTAGGAGCATTTTGCTCTTATAATCTCCTTCTGTTAACTTTTTATGAACGTTGATCATTGCGATTTTAATGATATCTGCCGCACTGCCTTGGATGGGTGCATTTACGGCATTTCGCTCTGCCGCTCCCCGTACTATGGCGTTTCCGGCATTGATGTTTTTTAAGTACCTACGTCTTCCAAGTACTGTTTGTACATACCCATTGTCACGGGCAAAATCAATTTGTTCGCCCATATAGTTTCGAAGTTTTGGGTATGTTTTGTAATAGGTCTCAATGAGTTCTTTTGCTTCTGACCGTGAAAGATCGGTCTGGTTGCTCAGTCCGAAAGCCGATACGCCGTAGATGATTCCGAAATTCACGGTTTTGGCATTGCTGCGTTGTTCTCGGGTCACTTCTTCAATAGGCACGTTGAATACTTTAGAAGCCGTAGAGGCATGAATATCCTCTCCGTTTTTAAAGGCTTCAATCATGGTGGTCTCTTCGCTTAGGGCAGCGATAATCCGTAGTTCTATTTGAGAATAATCAGCAGCGAGCAACGTATGATCTTTATCTCTGGGCACAAAGGCCTTGCGTACTTGACGCCCTCTTTCGGTACGTATAGGAATGTTCTGTAGGTTGGGATTGTTGCTGCTCAAGCGCCCTGTAGCGGCGACCGTTTGCATATAAGCGGTATGTACCCTTCCTGTACTTTCCTCAACCTGTTCGGGCAGGGCATCGACATAAGTGCTTTTGAGTTTGGCCAGACCTCGGTATTCCAGTACATTTCGAATGATTTTATGGTCTTTTGCCAAATACGACAATACATCTTCTGCAGTGGAATATTGTCCCGTTTTGGTCTTTTTAGGTTTTTCTACCAATTTCATTTTGTCGAAAAGGATCTCTCCCAATTGTTTTGGCGAGGCGATATTGAATTCTTGTTCGGCTTCCTTATAAATTTCGCCTACCAAACGTTCAATGTCATTGTTCAGGTCTTCTGAGAGGGAGTTTAAAAATGTCGTATCGAGTTTGATGCCCTCCAATTCCATATCTGCCAAAACGTGTAATAACGGAATTTCAATATCGTTGAACAAATCTTCGGTCTTGGCTTCGGCGAGTTCGGGTCTGAAATGTTGCGCCAATTGAAAGGTGATATCTGCATCTTCTACGGCATATTCCGTTTGTTTTTCCAACGGAACATCTCGCATTGAAAGTTGGTTTTTTCCTTTTTTACCAATAAGTTCAGTAATCGAAATGGGTGTGTAGTTTAAATAGGTTTCGGCCAATACATCCATATTATGCCTCATATCAGGGTTGATAAGGTAATGCGCCAACATGGTGTCAAAGCACTTCCCTTTTACTTGAACCTTGTATTTGTGAAGTACCTTGATGTCGTATTTCAGGTTCTGACCTATTTTTTCAATAGCTTCTGATTCGAAGAAGGGTCGCAATTGTTCTATAAGTTCTTGAGCCTCATCCTTGTCTTCTGGAAAAGGAATGTAAAAGCCTTTTCCGGTTTCCCAAGAAAAAGAAATACCTACCAATTCTGCTGTAAGCGGGTTTAATCCGGTAGTCTCGGTATCAAAACAGACTGAAGTCTGTTTTATTAAATTCTGTATAAAAAGTTGCATGGCCATACCGGGCGCAACACTTTGGTACACATGCGGTACAGCTTTTATGGTTTTTCTACTCGAAAAATCTTTAACAGCCTCAGTTGTACTACTTGGGTCTGCACCGAATAACGAGAACTGGCCGCCACCAGCTTCACTGGTCTGCGCCTTCGCTTTTGGCGAACTACTCGTTGTTGTAGTAGTCTCAATGGCCTCACCAGAGAATATTTTGACGAACTGATCTTTTAGCCTTCTGAATTCCAATTCCTCAAAAATAGCTTGTACTTTTTCGTTATCGGGTGCAGACAGTTCATAATCTTTAGCATCAAAGGTCACGTCACAGGTGGTACAGATAGTGGCCAGTTTTTTCGATAAGAGGCCCAATTCGGCATTGTTCTCAACTTTCTCTTTTAATTTTCCTTTTAGTTTATCAGTGTTGGCAAGAAGTTCTTCCATTGAGCCGAACTCTTCAAGGAATTTTTTGGCTGTTTTATCGCCCACTCCTGGTAAACCGGGAATATTGTCACTGGCATCACCCATCATGCCCAAGTAATCGATCACCTGTTCAGGCCGTTCTACCCCAAAACGTTTTTGAATTTCAGGAATTCCCCAAATCTCTATGCCGTTGCCCATGCGCGCAGGGCGGTACATAAAGATGTTTTCAGATACCAATTGCCCAAAGTCTTTATCGGGCGTTACCATATAGACCTTATAATCTTCCTTTTCGGCCTGTTTGGCCAAGGTGCCGATAATATCATCAGCTTCCCAACCTTCTAATACCACAACGGGAATATGCATGGCTTTTAAGATTTCTTGAATATACGGAACCGCAATTTTAATTGCATCAGGCGTCTCTTGGCGATTTGCCTTGTATTCAGGAAACATTTCGGTACGCTCTACACTACCGCCCTTATCAAAGCAGACCGCCAAATGGTCTGGTTTTTCACGTTTGATTACATCAAAAAGAGAGTTTGTAAAACCCATTATGGCAGAGGTGTCCATGCCCTTTGAATTGATTCTCGGGTTTTTGATCAGTGCGTAATAGCCTCTAAAGATCAATGCAAATGCGTCAAGTAAAAAAAGTCTTTTTTGTTCTGCCATTTTTAGGTAGTGCTATTTTGTGCTGTTAATGTAGTAGGTTTCATTGGGTTCTTCCAATAACCATTTCAAATCTTTTTTGCTGGGTAAAATGGTTTTGTACTTACTGGCAAAAATTTGTTTGTTGTTTTCGGGGAGTGTATATTCCACAACTGCTTTGCTTTTATTCTGACAGAGTACAATGCCAATGGTTTTGTTCTCTTCTTTTAATCGAATCTCTCTGTCGTAATAGTTGACGTACATCTGCATCTGTCCAATATCTTGGTGTTTCAGTTCACCGATTTTTAAATCTATAAGGACGAAGCTTTTCAATATTCTGTCATAAAATACCAAGTCTATTCGAAAGTGTTTGTCATCGAAAGAAATTCGTTTCTGTCTTGCCACAAATGTAAAGCCCGTACCCAGTTCTAAAAGAAAATGCTCCAGTTTATTGATTAATGCCTGTTCTAAATCATTTTCAGAGTATGATGAATGTTCAGGCAACCCTATAAATTCTAAAATATACGGGTCTTTAATGGCATCTTTTGTATTTTGCAATACAAGGCCTTTTTCAGATAATTTTTTGATCTCATCTTTGTCTCGGCTCAGTGCGAGTCTGGTATAGAGGGCAGAATCATATTGTCGTTGCAGTTCTCTGATACTCCAATTGCTTTTTGCGGCTTCTATTTCATAGAATTTGCGCTCATTTTCATCATCAATGCGCATTAGTTTTATATAGTGCGACCAACTCAAGTTAAATGTGACAGGGGTAAGCTGTTGTTTGGTTATTTGGCCTTTTTGAGAAATCCGAGACACTGTCTCGGATTTTATATAGATCGTAAAAAACCGTCTCATATTTTCAAGGTTGTCAACCGAAAAACCTTTTCCAAATTCTGTTGTTAACCTTCTTGAAAGCTCTTTTAGAAGCTGTTTGCCATATGTTGCTCTCAGTTTCCCATCTTGCTCCTTCTCAACTATTATTCTGCCTATTTCGAAATATGTGCACACCATTGTTTGATTAATAGTGCGAACGACCTGACTTCTTGCAGTTTTCAACAAATCAAATATTTGCGAATAAAACGTGTTATGTTCAGGACTGTTTTTCATTTACTTCTAATGAGTCTTTCCCTTTAAAAAAAGAATTTCAAAACTACAAAGATTATATACTTTCCTTTATAGTTTATGGATTAATATATGAAGCCGAAGCATTGTTCACATGCCCGTCATTTGAAAAAGTACGGTAGGTAAAACCCGGTTGAATGCAGTATGCACCCGTTTC
>CAZEUV010000101.1:8018-10977 GCA_964515285.1 uncultured Maribacter sp.
AAAACCCTTTTCATAGGCGAATTGTTCAGCACCTTTACCGGCCAGCATCACATGGGGCGTATCCTCCATCACCTTTCGAGCTACTGAAACCGGGCTAGCGATGTTCTGCATACACAATACGGCACCACAATTGCCATCCTTGTCCATAATACAGGCATCCAAGGTGACATTGCCATCACGATCGGGTCTGCCACCAATACCTACGGTCTGGTTTTGTATATCGGCTTCTTCTACCATTGCGCCTTGTTGTACAGCGTCTAAAGAACTGCCCCCATCTTTTAATACGCTCCAAGAGGCGGAAGAGGCATTCATGAAATTCCAAGTACAGATTGTTATGGGACGAATGGTTTTTGTTGAATTGGGTTCAGTGGTTTTCGATCCGGATTCTTCTTTACAGGAAGCCAATAAAGGGGCAGAGATCAATCCTGCTGTAGCGACACTAGAATTTTTTAGAAAATTTCTTCGTTTCATGGGTTCAAGATGATTAGAGACTGTTTTGAAATGTATGATTAGAGTTTTTATAGCTTATTTTTGTGCAGGATGAGGCGAAATTTTTAAGGATAGCAGGGCTATCGTTCAAAATTTTAACGAAATAATGCTCAAAAATAAGCGTAAAAAAATAATTGATATATTTCAAAACAATCTCTTAGTTTTAGAACACTAAATATAAGTAAATGCTAGTAGAAGTCTGTGCCAATTCATTGAGATCCGCAATAAATGCCGAAAAAGGGGGGGCAGACAGAATCGAACTTTGTGCTGAGCTTGGCGTGGGCGGTATTACGCCTTCTTATGGTTTATTGAAAAGCGTAAAAGAGCGGATTTCGATTCCTGTTCATGTGCTCATTCGTCCTAGAAGTGGTGATTTTACCTATTCTGACATTGAGTTTGATATCATGAAGAAAGATATTGCCCTTTGCGTTGATTTGGGGTTTGATGGTATCGTGTCAGGAATTCTTCATAAAGATTTTTCGTTGGATGTAGAACGTACCGAACAATTGATCAGTGCTTCCAAAGAATTGAAATTTACCTTTCATCGCGCCTTTGATTGGGTTGAAGACCCGTATAAGACCTTAGAACAATTAGAGGCATTGGAAGTTGATTTTATCTTGTCATCGGGTCAACAAAAATCGGCTGTTCAGGGTATTGATCTGTTGATAGGACTTTTTCAACAAGAATCAAACTGTACCATTATGCCCGGTGGCGGTATTGATATTGACAATGTTAGTAGATTCAAAGAGAGCGGATTTGGCACCATACATCTTTCGGGTACCGAATCTATCAAAACCTTGGCAAGGCTCCCAAAAATCTCAATGAACTCTTTTTCGTTCATAAAAGATGATGAGATCAGTTGTACGGCCATTGATAAAGTTCTAAAGATCGTGAAGGCTGTTAAATAAACCGTAAAAGTACTGGCGAGCGTCGTATTTAGAAATATCTTTGGCAAAAATTCATATGTTACGTTGGGTTATTTTTATTGCCTTTTATATGCTCTTGGGGTTTTATACGCTACAGGCCCTGAAAACCACCTCTAGATTTCCGTGGGTGTATTATACCTTCATTACTATTTCTTTATTGGTGCTGGGCAATTTCATCTTTCAGTTTACCCTTGGTGAAGAGCAAGGCAGGGTGCTGAGCCGGCCAAAAAGTTATGCCTTTGGCCTTTTATTGACCATGCTGACCTTTCAATTGATTACGGTACTCTTTCTATTTTCTGAGGATATTTTTAGGTTTCTGTCCGCACTTTATTACAGGTTATCGGGCACGAACAAAGAATTTACTTTTCCACAACGAAGACGCTTTCTCAGCTTTTTGGCAATGGGCATTGCGGCCGTTCCTTTTAGTGCCTTGCTCTACGGTATGTACTGGGGCAAGTACAATTTTAAGGTACTGAAGTACAATTTGGAGTTTGATGATCTGCCCAGTGCTTTTGACGGGTATCGGATTACACAAATTTCAGATGTGCACAGTGGTAGTTTCGATAACCGCGAAAAAATCGAATATGCCATAAACCTGATCAATCAGCAGAAAAGTGACCTTTTGTTGTTTACTGGTGATATGGTGAACAACAAAGCCGAGGAAATGTACCCATGGAAAGAACTTTTCTCAACTTTAAAAGCAAAAGACGGTAAGTTTTCAATACTGGGAAACCATGATTACGGAGATTATATAGATTGGGATACCGAGGAAGCCAAAGCGGCTAATTTAGATGAGCTGAAAAAATTACAGACCGAAATGGGGTTCGACCTATTGCTGAACGAAAGCAGATACTTACAAAAAGGAAACGATCGATTGGCCTTGATAGGGGTCGAAAATTGGGGCAAGGGCGGTTTCAAAAAAGCGGGAGATTTAAAAAAAGCGGCATCGAATATTGCCAAAGATGATTTTAAGATTTTGATGAGCCATGACCCGAGCCATTGGGAAGAACAAGTTATCAACGATGATTACCATTATCATTTGACTTTAAGTGGTCATACCCACGGTATGCAGTTCGGTATCGAGATACCCGGGTGGATAAAATGGAGCCCTGTGAAATGGCGCTATAAATACTGGGCCGGCATTTATCAAGAGTTGGGTCAATACATTAATGTGAACAGGGGTTTTGGCTTTTTGGGCTACCCGGGCAGGGTGGGTATTTGGCCAGAAATCACCGTGATTACCCTTAAAAAGAAATCATTAACATGATTTTAACTTGACAAGAACACTACAAAACCCCTTGTATCTATACATATTTAACATTTTTCACTACATTTGGTATGTAAACCGATGATTCAATTATGTCAAAATTTGGTGAACTTATAGATTTAAAGGTGCCCGTTCTGCTAGACTTCTATGCAGACTGGAACGATCAATCGACGGCGATGCACCCGGTGCTAAGAGATGTTGCCGCTGCTCTTGGTGATAAAAGCAAGGTCATAAAAATAGATGTGGACAAGAACAAAGAACTTTCGCAAGCATTGCG
>CAZEUV010000102.1:0-2758 GCA_964515285.1 uncultured Maribacter sp.
TAATTTTTAAAAACGTAAGATATAATATTCGCGCCCATTTGCAACGCTTTTTTACGCACTTCCGTGGGGTCATTGTGAACTGAAGGATCTTCCCAGCCATCGCCCAGATCCGATTCAAAGGTAAATAACAAGACCAGTCGGTTTTCGTTGAAAATACCTAATGCCTGAGGTCGTTTGCCATTGTGTTCGTGAATTTTGGGCAATCCCTCAGGAAATTCATATTCTTGATAAAAAATTGGATGATCCGTCCCCAGCTCTTCCAATTTTTTATCAGGAAATACTTTTATGAGCTCTTTACGCAAATAAGGTTCCATGCCATAGTTGTCATCAATATGTAGAAACCCACCCGATAGCAAGTATGCTTTAAGGTTTTCGGCCTCATCTTGCGAAAAAACCACATTGCCATGACCTGTCATATGTAGAAAAGGGTACTGAAAAATTGTGATATCGCCCACTTCTACGGTCTTCGGTTTTTTGTTTAATTTCGTATGGATGTTCTCATTGCAAAACCGAATCAAATTCGGCAAAGCCGTAGGGTTGGCATACCAATCACCGCCACCATGGTATTTTAAGATAGCTATTTCTTGGGCATTTGATACCATAGAAAGCCCTAATACAATTAAAAGAAAAATCGTTTTAGATAGTGTCATGTGCTAAAGATACAATATTACTTTACCCATTATTGATCATGGCCACGGTTGTGCAGGCCACTATAGCGGCAGTTTCTGTACGCAATCGGTTTTCGCCCAACGAAATGGGAAGAAAACTATCGTCATAGGCCATTTCGATTTCGGAACGGGAAAAGTCACCTTCGGGTCCGATTAAAATAGTAACATCCTTATCAGGAGCAACCCTTCTTTTAAGATCAACTTTTTCATCGTTCTCACAATGGGCAATGAAGAGCAGGCCTTTGTGTTCTTTCGCCATAAATTTTTTGTACGAAAGGGGCTCGTTTAATTTTGGAAGAAAGGTTTGCAACGATTGTTTCATTGCCGATTGTATGATTTTTTCCATCCGTTCCATTTTCAGTGTTTTTCGTTCTGAGTTCTCACAGATAATGGGTGTGATCTCATGTACGCCGATCTCGGTTGCTTTTTCTAAAAACCATTCAAAGCGATCGTTCATTTTTGTGGGTGCTACCACCATGTGCAGCCAATACATTTTGTGGTGCTTTTTTGTGGTGGATATGATTTCTGCCTTGCACTTTTTTGCAGTGGCGAGCAAAATCTTTGCTTCGAACAAATATCCTTTTCCGTTGGTGATTTTCAATATATCACCTTCTTTTTTTCGGAGCACTTTGATAATGTGCTTGCTTTCTTCGGCACTAAACATAAACTGTGAAGCGCTATTGTCTAAACGTGGGTTGTAGAATAACTGCATAGTTCTATTAAAATTATTTTAACTTGTTTTTTGCATGTTCGAGACCTAATTCTATAAAAGACTGTAGCTGTTCTTCAGTTTTAAATCCCTCTAAAGAAACAAATACAAATTCTTTCATGGGGCGTTTAGTGAAATCCATAGGTCATGTTCTAGCTGAAGTAGATTCTCCATTTTTTCTGATATGACCCGTATTGTTAAATCTTCTTTCACAATACGGACGGTCATTTTACCATGATACAAAAAAGCGAGCCCACCGAACATTTTCTTTTCGGTAAATTCTTCAGGGAGTAGATTTGTCGAAGCCCTAACCCTTTTTGCTAAACTTTCATTATACGGCATAATACATCTTTTTTGCTAGTGCTTAACAAATCTACTGGCCTATGGCATACCTCGCTTTGGCCGTTACACTTTGGTCGGCGAAATTCGATGCCCTGTATTTGAAATGCCCAACGATACCTATCATGGCCGCATTGTCCGTACAGTATTCAAAGTTAGGAATATAGGTCGTCCACCCATAAGAATCTTCCGCATTTTTCAATGCCTTTCGAATACCTGAGTTGGCCGATACGCCCCCTCCAATGGCAATTTGGGTCACAGCAGTTTGTTTTACGGCTTTTTTAAGTTTATCCATAAGAATTTCGGTAATCGTATACTGAATCGAGGCACAAATATCGTTCAGGTTCTTGTTGATGAAATCAGTGTCTTTTTTTGTTTCTCTTTGGATAAAATAAAGGATACTTGTTTTTAATCCGCTAAAGCTAAAATTCAATCCGTCTACCGTGGGTTTGGGAAAAGGGTATGCCCTGGGGTTTCCCAATTGCGCATATTTATCCACTAAAGGGCCACCGGGGTAGGGCAACCCTAATACCTTTGCACTTTTATCATAGGCTTCGCCAACGGCATCATCCAAAGACTCCCCTAAAATATCCATATCAAAAAAACCGCTTACCAGAACAATTTGGGTATGGCCGCCGCTGATGGTCAGGGCCAAAAAAGGAAACTCTGGTGGCTTCATATCATCACCTTCAATAAAATGGGCAAGAATGTGGGCCTGCATGTGATTTACCTCGATCAATGGAATGTTGAGACCCATTGCCAATGACTTTGCAAAAGAAGTACCTACAAGTAATGAGCCCATAAGTCCCGGTCCTCTCGTAAAAGCTATGGCTGATAACTGTTTTTTATCGATATTTGCTTTCGTTAACGCTTGGTGCACGACCGGAACGATATTCTGTTGGTGTGCCCTTGAGGCAAGTTCGGGTACAACGCCCCCATATTCCTCATGTATTTTCTGCGTTGCCACTACATTGCTCAGTACTTTTTTATTGCACAAAACAGCAGCAGAAGTGTCATCACAAGAAGATTCTATGGCAAGAAT
>CAZEUV010000102.1:2858-10810 GCA_964515285.1 uncultured Maribacter sp.
TATTGCACAAAACAGCAGCAGAAGTGTCATCACAAGAAGATTCTATGGCAAGAATATAAATAGTATTGTTTTCCACAAGGTTTGGAATAGAAATTGGAGTACGAAGATATTCAACTTTTTGTTTGGAACCGAGAATTTCGGCTTTTGTGCCCTAATGAAGGCTTTTTTCTATGGCATATAAAGCTACGACATAGAAAAAAGACAAGATTTGGGTGCAAAATGTGAATTTCGCAGGTAAAAGATAAAGTTGAATATCTTTGTCAAAAAGGTAAAACATAAAGACCTATCAAAAAACTTAGAAAAATACTGCTTAGAATGTTGTTGGTGTTTTTGCTGATCTGTGTTTTGGGCACGATCATTCTTTCTTTACCTGTTTTACAGACCCGTTTTGCCAAGTATGCAACAAATTCGATCAACGAAAAATATGGGACCAATATAAATATCGATAAATTAAGGATTTCACTTATTTCATGGGACACCTCGCTTAAAGGAGTCTATATTGAGGATTACAGAAAAGATACGCTGTTTTATGTGAACGAGCTCACCACATCAATTCTAAGTATGCGCAATCTCACTAATGGAAAATTAGAATTTGGTGATATTGACGTTGATGAAATCGATTTTAAGCTAAAAACATATAGAGATACCACAATCACCAATTTAGAGGTTTTTATTGATAAGCTTGATGATGGAAAGCCTAGAAAACCAGGTACTGACCCATTCTTTTTTTCCTCTTCAAATGTAGAGATCGCCAATAGCAATTTTAAGCTTATCGATGAAAACCGTGAGCGTACCGAAATGTTGAATTTTAAAAACCTGAATATTTCAGCCAAAGATTTTCTAATTCTTGGGCCTGAGGTATTGGTTGATATTCAGGCCATGTCGTTCAATAGTAAGCTCGGCTTAAAAGTAGATAAGCTAGTGACCAATTTCAAGTACACAAAAAAACAGATGCGGTTTGACTCTTTGAACATAAAGACACCCGAATCTGTAATAAAGGGCAATGTGGTTTTTAATTATGAGCGAAAAGATTTTTTAAATTTTTTGAACAAGGTGAATATCGCTGCTGAATTTAATGAGTCAACGGTGGCTTTAAACGAAATAAATTTACTGTACGATCAATTCGGCAAAGATAAAAAAGTGATTTTCTCATCGAGTATCAATGGGACCCTAAATGATTTGAATGCAGAAAAGTTGTTCGTTTCATCTGAAAATACAGGTATTCGAGGTGATTTCAACTTTAGGAACCTCTTTAGCAAAAGCGAGCCTTTTGTGATGAATGCCCAAATGAAGAATGTAACGTCAAGCTATTACGAGCTACGATCGCTCATGCCCAATATTTTGGGAAAATTACCCTCAACTTTTAAAAAATTGGGTCTATTTACCGTACGGGGTAACGCTTTGGTGACCGAAGGTGCTATTACCGCAAAAGTAAACCTGAACTCACCAATTGGTAGTAGCTACGTAGATTTAGAACTGACCAACATTGGCAATATCGATAATGCTCGTTATAAAGGGTTCGTTTCTTTGATTGATTTTGATTTAGGTGGTTTTGTAGATCGAAAAAGTTTGGGAAAAACAACACTTGATTTCAATGTAGAGGGCAAAGGTTTTGTTAAAGAAAGCTTGAACACTGAGATTATTGGGCAAATCTACTCAATAAATTTCAATGGTTACAGCTATCAAAACATTAACGTTTCAGGTATCTTGAAAGATCAATTGTTTGATGGTACTTTGGTGAGCAACGACGAAAACCTAAAAGTTGATTTTAAGGGATTGGCCGATTTCGGAACGGCACAGAATAATTTCAATTTTATAGCTTCTGTAGATTATGCAGACCTTAAAAAACTGAACTTTATAAATGATAGTGTATCCATTTTCAAGGGTAGAGTGAATATGGCTATTTCAGGTAACTCCTTAGATGATATCGTTGGTGATATCAAGTTTACGAAAACAAGTTTTCAGAACAAGAACGAGACCTATTACTTTGAAGATTTCAAGGTCTCCTCAACATTTGAAAATGATTCTGTTCGTACTATAGATATAAACTCCACAGATATAATTACAGGATATCTAAAAGGAAATTTTAGGGTGAAGGAATTGGGTAAATTGATACAAAACTCTTTGGGTACCGTCTATACCAACTACCGGCCTTTTGAGATTTCGGGTGGGCAGACCTTGGCGTTTAATTTTAAGATCTACAATAAGATCGTCGATGTCTTTTTTCCTGAAGTTTCTTTTGACCCCAATACATTTATCAAAGGTAACATCGTTGCAGATGAAGGTGATTTCAAGCTCAATTTCAAATCACCGAGCATTGCGGCTTATGGCAATAAGGCAGATAAGATCGAGGTTAAGGTTGACAATAAGAACCCACTTTTCAATACATATATTTCTGTCGGTGATCTTTCGACCGCGTATTATGATGTAAAAGATTTCAACCTGATCAATACTACTCTAAAAGATACACTGTTCTTTAGGGCGGAGTTCAAGGGCGGTAGTGAATACAACGATAGTTATAATCTGAATTTTTACCACACCTTTAATAAAGAGAACAAATCGGTTATTGGTCTAAAGACATCCGATATCAATTTCAAGGGCAACAAATGGATACTGAACAAAACAGGTAATAGTAAGAACAAAGTAATAATCAATCGAACTCTTGATAGTATCACAATTCAAGAAATCGTGATGAACAATAGTGAGCAAGAGCAAATTCGCCTCAAAGGGCAATTAGCAGATTCAACGTTCAAAGATCTACAATTGCAGTTTAAGATCGTGTCTTTAGATAAGATAGCACCCGTTTTGGATAGTTTGAGGTTAAAGGGCGAGGTCAATGGTACTTTGAACATTCTTCAAAAAGACAACATCTACTTACCTTCTTCGAATTTGGCGATCGATGATTTTTCGATCAATGATATGAGACTTGGCGACCTGACAATGGGTATAGTGGGCAATAGGGATCTGACTGATTTTGTGGTAAACACCCAAATAACGGATAATGGCGTTGAAAAATTTGGTGTAATCGGCAATATCATCAATAAGGGTGACATGCCCCAGGCCAACTTAATGGCTGATTTTAGAGATTTTGATCTTGAACCGTTCAGCCCTCTTGGTGAGGGGGTGATAGATAATATTCGGGGTAATCTAAATGGAAATGTTCGTATCAAAGGAGATATTGATAACCCAGAAATCAACGGACTGTTGACTTTAGACAATGCAGGCATCGCCGTGCCCTACCTTAATGTCGATTATGGTTTTGCTCAAAACTCAAGGGTGCGTTTGTCAAAACATACTTTCGATTTTGAACAAATCGCCTTAACGGATGTAGATAAAAACACCAAAGCCGTTTTAAATGGCACCATTAGCCATTCATTTTTTAAAGATTGGATTTTAGACCTTGATGTAGATACAAACAACGACCGTTTGCTGATACTCAATACAGAATTCGATGAAGAACAGCTCTATTACGGTGCAGGCTATTTAAACGGAAAAGGAAGAATTTTTGGCCATACCAAAGCACTTACCATTACAGTTGATGGAAAAACAGCACCTGGCACCTCGCTCAAGATACCCCTAAGTGATGTAGCTTCGGTAGGTGATTATTCTTTTATAAATTTTATCGACAAGAACAGCGTTCAAACAATTGAGGAAAAGGGGGTATTGGATGATTTTCAAGGATTAGAGCTTGAATTCGATTTAGAGGTAACGCCCGATGCAGAGGTAGAGATCGTTACCGATATCAAAACGGGCAGTTCATTAAAGGGAACTGGTGAAGGTCTTTTGCTCTTGCGCATCAATACAAGAGGTAAGTTTCATATGTTCGGTGATTTTGTTGTTGTCACCGGAACATACCATTATAAATTTGGGGGTGTCATAGACAAAACATTCAAGGTCAAACCAGGGGGTACGATTAACTGGAACCAAGATCCCCTAGATGCCGAATTAAGAATGGAAGCGGTATACTCTTTAAATGCCAACCCAGCACCTTTATTGGATAATGCCGGGTATACCAGAAGAATACCCACTGACGTTGTCATTAAATTATCGGGTCAGCTTGAAAGTCCGAATATTGCCTTTAATATTGATTTTCCGGGCACGAACTCGATTATTCAATCAGAATTGGAATATAGGCTACAAGATCCAATGATCGAAGAGCGGAATGCTATTTTCTTATTGGCGCAAGGTTCTTTTGTCAATGATCAAACGGGCATAAACCAACAGGCAGTAACGGGCAATTTGCTACAATCGGCTTCTGGCCTATTGAACCAGGTTTTGGGCGGTGACGATGATAAATTCAACCTAGGCCTATCATACGAACAGGGAATACAAGATAGAAATGCCGATATACAAACTGATAATAGGATCGGGGTCACCGTATCTACCCAAATCAGTGATAGGGTATTGTTCAATGGTAGAGTAGGGGTGCCGGTAGGAGGAGCCAGCGAAACCATCATTGCCGGAAATTTTGAAATTCAGGTACTTTTGAACGAAGAAGGCACCCTGAGTGCCAAGTTCTTTAGCCGTGAGAGCGAGATTCAAGAATATTTGGCCGATCGGTTAGGCTCAACTCAGGGTATAGGCCTTTCTTATGAAGTTGATTTCAATAGTTTTAGAGAGCTTTTCAGAAAGATTTTCGGTAAAGACAAACCTAAAAAAGACCCGCCACCCAAGCCAGAGAATACTTCGGCTGTAATAATGGGCAAGGACAGCTTGTTGCGGTTTTATCCTAAAACCAAGAAGCTTGATTGATTTCGTCACAAAAGGCAATCAAAATGTTCTGTTTGTAACTTTCCGTAATTTGGTTTTTCCACGAAAACGTTTTAGTGAATTTGTTCAATGAAAATAAGGGGTTTAACAGTTCTTTTATTGAGATAAGTTCGTTAATTTTGCTAGCTTAATTTTATGGCTACAGAAGTAAAAAAGATAGGTGTTTTCACATCGGGGGGCGATTCTCCCGGAATGAACGCTGCCATACGGTCGGTAGTTCGTACATGCGCCTATTTCAAGATAGACTGTGTGGGTATCTACAGAGGCTATGAAGGAATGATAGAGGGCGATTTTAAACCAATGGATGCCCGTAGCGTAAACAATATCATCAATAAAGGAGGCACGATATTAAAATCTTCAAGATGTGAAGAATTCAGAACTTCAGAAGGGCGCAAAAAAGCGTACGACCAATTAAGGGCGGAAGGCATTGATGCATTTGTGGTAATCGGTGGGGATGGTAGTTTTACGGGAGCCATGATTTTCAATCAAGAATACGACTTTCCGGTAATAGGCATACCCGGTACAATCGACAACGACATATTCGGAACCTCGAACACTTTGGGTTTTGATACGGCTTTGAATACCGTAGTTGAAATTATTGATAAAATAAGGGATACTGCCAGTTCGCACAACCGATTGTTCTTTGTTGAGGTAATGGGCCGTGATGTTGGCCATATCGCTTTGAACGTAGGCGTTGGTGCGGGTGCTGAAGAGATATTGATACCCGAGGAAGACCTTGGACTGGAACGTTTGCTGGAATCTTTAAAAAGAAGCAAGGCCTCAGGTAAAACTTCTAGTATCGTGGTTGTGGCCGAAGGTGATAAAATAGGTAAAAATGTCTTTGAACTAAAGGATTATGTAGAAGAACATTTGCCAATTTACGATGTAAGGGTATCGGTTCTCGGTCATTTGCAAAGAGGGGGTTCGCCCTCTTGTTTTGATAGGGTTTTTGCTAGTAGAATGGGCGTAAAAGCTGTGGAAACCTTATTGGAGGGAAAAACAAATTTTATGGTAGGCATTCAGAACAACGAAATTATATTGACCCCCATTGATAAGGCTATAAAGGGAAAAACGACAATAGATAAGGAACTCATTAGGGTTTCAGAAATAATGACAACATAAATCATAATACAAAAAGTAAAAAATGGCAAATTTGAAAATAGGAATAAACGGTTTTGGGAGAATAGGAAGGCTCGTATTCAGAACAACTATAAAAAAGGGCAATGTAGATGTAGTTGCCATCAATGATCTTTTAGATGTAGAGCATCTTGCCTATCTTTTGAAGTACGATTCGGTACACGGAAAATTCGATGGCACTGTAGCGGTTGAAGGAGGACACTTGGTCGTTAATGGCAAGACGGTTAGGATTACCGCTGAAAGAGATCCAAAAAATATTAAATGGGATGCAGTCGGTGCAGAGATCGTTGCCGAGTGTACGGGAATCTTTACTACCTTGGAAACGGCACAATACCATATTGACGGTGGAGCGAGGAAAGTGGTTATTTCGGCACCTTCAAAAGACGCACCGATGTTTGTAATGGGTGTTAACCATAAAGATGTGAAAGCATCTGACACCATCGTTTCTAATGCCTCATGTACCACAAACTGTTTGGCCCCAATGGCCAAGGTGCTGAATGATAATTTTGGTATTGCAGAAGCATTGATGACCACGGTTCACGCCACAACGGCTACTCAAATGACCGTTGATGGTCCTTCAAAGAAAGACTGGCGAGGCGGTAGAAGTGCGATGTTGAATATTATTCCTGCATCTACAGGTGCTGCCGTTGCGGTTACCAAGGTTATTCCAGCGTTAAAAGGAAAACTTACAGGTATGGCCTTTAGGGTTCCAACAGCTGATGTTTCGGTAGTGGATTTAACGGTCCGTCTTGAAAAGGAGACCTCTTATGCAGAAGTAAAAAAGGCATTTAAAGCCGCCTCTGAAGGTGATTTGAAGGGTATTTTAGGATATACCGAAGAGAAGCTGGTGTCTCAAGATTTTGTGGGCGATGCCAGAACAAGTATTTTCGATGCAGGAGCCGGAATCGAGTTGAACTCGAAATTCTTCAAATTAATATGCTGGTACGATAACGAAGCCGGATTCTCTCATAAAATGCTAGATCTGACCCAGTACGTAGCAAGCTTATAAGTAGTGATATTATATGAAGTATCCTGAAAACAAGTAGAACTCTACTTTGTTTTCAGGATACTTCGATTTACCTGTTGGCCTATGATATTGATAGTTGATAGTGGTGCGACCAAATCAGATTGGATCGCCTTGGATGAAAAGGGAAATCAATTGTTCTTGACCCAGACCCTTGGTTTGAGTCCAGAGGTGCTTACACGCTCTGTGATCGAAGACCGATTGGCCAACAATTTTGAACTCTCTAAGAACAAAGAGAAAGTATCCCGGTTATATTTCTACGGTGCCGGTTGTGGCACAGATCGTATGAAATCATTTCTTAAAGAGATTTTTTCTGTCTTTTTTCCCAATGCAAAAACCGATGTTAAGGAAGACACCTATGCGGCGATTTTTGCAACTACAAAAATAGGGGATCAAGGTATTGTATGTATTTTGGGTACGGGTTCGAACTGTAGTTATTATGATGGCCACCAGCTTTTTCAAAAAGTGGTATCATTGGGCTATATTCCTATGGATGACGGAAGTGGTAATTACTTTGGGAGAAAATTAATACGTGATTATTATTTTCACAAGATGCCGCAAGACCTGGCAATGAAATTCGCCAAGGATTATGATCTTGAACCTGACGTCATCAAAGAGAATTTATACAAACAGCCAAACCCCAATACGTATTTGGCGACTTTTGCGCGGTTTTTAATCGAAAACAAAGATCATCCGTATTCCAAAGGTGTCATTGATAAAGGGTTTCAACAATTCGTTAACAATTACATTATGCAGTTTGAACTGGCGACCAAAGTACCGATCAACTTTGTCGGAAGCATTGCGCATTTCCTAAGAGAGGAACTGACTACGGTTTTGAAAAGAAATGATTTGGTCGTAGGCGTTATTCGGCAAAAACCTATTGAGGGTTTGGTCGAATTTCACAAAGAGAATCTTTAGACAGAAAGTCCAAACTTAAACTCAAGTTCAAACTCAAAATAGTGGTAATGCTTGTCGTCTACTTTACGGCGATCATCGAAATCTCTACGTTGACGAATTTGGG
>CAZEUV010000103.1:0-8611 GCA_964515285.1 uncultured Maribacter sp.
CTATGTGATTTGAAGATCAAGGAAATCGAAACGGTTACAGGATTTAAGAGTTCCAAAATAAAGGTCGATCTTCATAGGGGTAGGAACAACTTGAATCATCAGCTCACAAAAATTTTAGGAAAAGAAATAAATGATTTATTATGAACGAGGAGAAAGCTAGAGATATACTACAAAAAAGTATTGTTGAAACCTCAGACGATTTTACGGACAAATTGATGCGTCGTCTTGACGCTGAAAAGGTGGAGAAAAAAACTTTTGCGTGGAATTTTACACCAGTATTTTCAGTACTGGTCCTAGCAATGCTAGCGATAAGTTTTGCTTCGTACAAATTTCTAAGGTCGGGAGCTAAACCATTTGATATTGGTCTGGAAATTGGCAGAACTCCAATTTTTACGATAGTTGCCATTTTGTTTTTTCTTGCTTTAAATTACATTTTAAAACTGAACGAGACCTACAGTCTTTCCAAGAACAATGCCTAGTTGTTCTCAGACAAAATCAATTCAAATTTGTCGGAATGTGCATTACTTTATAAAACCAAAAAAGGGTTTTATAAAGCACTAGAATAAGTGTTCCGTAAAACGGACTATTTATGAGACCGCCAATTGTTTAGAAAAGATAGGTCGAGTTGAAATCTCGTATTTATTTTGTAACCTTTTTCAAAGTCATCTTGTCAAATAGCAAATGAACCAAGAAGTTCATTAGTAAACTTAATTCACAACAAGATGAACAAATTGAAACGAACCTTTAGGGATCGAATACTAATTATAACCCTATTCACGGCGACAATAGTATCTTTTGCTCAAAACATAGATGCTCAGAAACCAGCCAACTCGATAAGCGAATTAGAACCAACACTTCTAATACAAAATGTTAACATTATTAACGTGAAGAACGGGCAAATACTTTCTGACCATTCTATTCTAGTTTCTGATGGAAAAATAAAATCCATTATACCAACTAAAGAACTTGTCACATCTAATTTTTCTGATGTTATCGATGCCAAAGGAAGTTTTTTAATTCCCGGACTATGGGATATGCATGCGCATTTACGTGCTAATAATCTACCTCCTGAGATAATCACGGATTGGATGATGCCTCTTCTTACAGCTAATGGCGTGACCGGAGTCCGCGATATGACATCAAGCTGTGAGACCGACGATCAAGGACCGGTTTGTTTGGAACAAATGCGTGAATGGCAAAAAGAAATTGAGATGGGTACTTTGGATGGGCCAAGATTTTTATCCTTAAGTAGTTTCAAACTTGATCCACCTTGGGACTATAAGTATAAGAAAAATGAAATTAAACAAATGGTTGAAAAGTTTGATGAACAAAATATCGACCTCATAAAAATTTATAATCGCTTATCACCAAAAGCATATAATCGGGTTATGCGTGAAGCCAAAAAACATAATATTCCAGTAGGCGGCCATATTCCACTTACAATGACGGTTTCTGAAGCATCTTCTAAAGGGCTTAGAAGTCTTGAACATGCAAGGGATTTTCTCTTTGATTGTTTTCCTGGTTCTAAGTCTTTCCGAAAATCAGGAAAATCACAAGACCTTTCTATTGATGTAATGCATGATATGGTTGACCAATTCGAGGAAAAGAAATGTCAGAAAATATTTCAAGTGATGATTAAAAACAAGACGTGGTATGTCCCTACCCACGGAACAAGAAGAATGGAAGCCTTTGCAGACAACTTTGAGTTTAGAAATGATAATAGAAATCAGTACATCCCTAAGATGTTATTGGATTCATGGATGAAAGATGCCGATCGGGTTGTAGCAATAGATTCTACAAAATACGGTAGAGATGCCTTTATGAAATTTTATCGCAAAGGATTGGAAATAACAGGTAAAGCCCACAATGCAGGGGTTAGAATAATCGTGGGCACCGATGGCGGAGATAGTTTTGTATATCCAGGATTTAGTGTTCATGATGAATTAAAGGAACTGGTCAAGGCCGGTTTAACCCCACTCCAAGCAATTCAAGCTGCAACTTTGCATTCAGCTGAGTTCTTAAGCCTTCAAAATTCATTTGGTTCAATTCAAGTAGGCAAGAAAGCGGATTTTATTTTATTAAAACATAATCCATTGGTTAATATTGAAAACACGCAAGACATAAAGGCCGTTGTCTATAGAGGAGAGTATCTCAACACGGACAAACTGAATTCTTTGTTGGATAAAGCAAAAGACTTTAAATCAAAAATTGATTTAAAAATGTAATTCATCAATCAGTTGAGGGAGCAAAACCATCGATTGGAGGTATGAAATTAATGGATTTCAACAAGGAAGATAACTCGGAACAGTCTTTTGCAGTCCCTTTGAAAAAAGCTTTTTACCCAATTCGTATGGAAATATTTACTAGAGAAGAGTCTGGCGAAGTAGATTTCGGGTGTTATTATGCCAATGATTTTTACAACGAATGGCGGAGATCTGAAATTATAGTTTTATCGAAAATTAACTGGTAAAATCTCAATTTTCTGATAGTCCCATAAAACGAACGTTTTAAGGAACGGAGTTCTTAAGGAAGATAGAATTAGTAATGATCCAAACAATTATACTTTTAAAATATTACTGTTTCTTAGTAAAACCCTGCTATTATTAGAATAAGTCGCTTCCTTCCTATTATGGTGATTATACATTTTAAAATATCGACAACAAATCTGTTTAGTCGCACCCAAGATCTTCCTTACCCTTATCATCGGCCACAGGAAAACAATTGCCAGTAGGCAAGCTTTCTGGCTCGAAACGAGCGAGGTTATCGTCATAAAGGCTGTTTTCAACAAAGGCAGTCAATTGGTCAATTTCATCTGCGTTCAATTCTAAAGGAACAAACTCGTTAGACAACTTTTCTTGCGGCACTCCATTATTTTCACCAACTGCGGCGTTTTTGTATTCAATTACCGCCTTTACACTAGAAAAATTACCGCCATGACCCATAAAACGGGCATTTTTTAAATTGTACAAGGTGGGTGTTTTAAAGGCATAATCATCCTCGGGGGTTTTTGTGAAACCACCTCTTCCCTTTTTTGTTGCTTCATCAACATTCCCAAACATATCAACACCCCCTAGATCGTTCATCCCCAAGGCATGAAAATCCATCCCGTTTAAACCGGGTCCTGAGTGACAGGTGTAGCATTTTCCTTTTCCGAAGAACAAAATAGCACCTTTCTTTTCAGTATCGCTTATGGCATTGTCATCACCACGCAACCATTTTTGAAACGGTGCCTCAGAAGCCACCACGGTACGTTCATAAGCGGCTATAGCTAGAGCAGCATATAACTTAGTATAACGCTCTTCAACAGGAATATTAGGAAAAGCCGCATCAAAAAGCACTTTGTACGGCCCGTTAACGATCATTTCAGAATCACATTTAAGGCGGTGTACATCAAGCCCTGCAATCGCCTGCGTTTCTAAGCCTTCATAACCTAAAAGGTTTTCCGCTTTTGGTGTGCCTTCCGTCCATTCGGCCTCTGTACCGGCATTGGTCTTTACCGCTCCGAACTGACCGTTCCACAACATAACATCTTGATATGCAGTATTGAGCACAGTGGGTGTTTTTATAGGTTGAATATCTATAGTGGTCGGGTCATAATTTGCTGCCATTCTACGGCCCTCACCAAATAGTCCGAATCCAGATCCCCCTTCGCCAATACTCTGTTTCATTCCGCTTTGAAAGCCTGCTCGTTGTTGATGGCAACTGGCACACGAATAGGTATTCATACCCTCATTTTGTTTTGGGTTCAAGGCTAAGCCTGTTTCATGAAACAAGAATTTACCTAAAATCACTTTTTCTTGTGTTATGGGGTTTTTGGCATCACTGGGCACGTTTGAAAAATCACCATCTTCAGGCAATTTCAAATCATCTAAAGATGATGTAACCTTTAAAATTTGATTTTTTACTAACGAATCCGATACAATATCTTCATAACGGTCGGCATCTTTTGAACATGAAGTAGTGAACAGCAGGGCAGACAAGAAAGCGCCTGCATAAATCTTGTGGTTTTTCATTGTAGGTTAAGTTTGACCACAAAGAGAACAAAACCCACCTTAAAAACCATACTTTTTCGATAAAGAAACAGAATTTTCGCTAAGCTATCTCTCTAATCGAACTATACGGCTTTACTTTATAAATTTAAGATAAACGCAACGTTTTCTATAGTCGATAACCGCTTTTGACTTAATAAGAATATCTGCCCCAATGATTCCGTCTACAGGCAAGGCCTTGTGATCGGTCAATGCCGTATTTACATGAGTGAGGTCGAATAGAACGATTTTCAATTTATTTATTTTCCAATCACCGATTTCAATGCGGTTTTTGGTCGAGATCAAGGTTTCCATATTTGTTGCGCCAGCACCTGCCGCTTTTATTTTCGATTCCTTAGAAGTAAGATTGAAGAATTTTAACTTGTCAAAGCCCACGCAGGTGTTCGATGCGCCCGTATCCAATATAAACCTACCCGTGATCCCATTGATTTTCGCTACAATTTCAAAATGGTTCGTTGCCGTAAGCACCAAGGGTACTTTGGTGTATTTTTTTTGCTCGAGAAACTTTTTCAAACTGCCCATGTGTTCTTTTTGACAAAGATAGTCCTATTTTTGTGCTATGATATTGACTGATACACATACACATTTGTACAGTGAGGCTTTTGATGACGACCGTGATGCGGTAATAAAAAATGCTATGGATCTTGGCGTAAAGCGTTTTTTCATTCCAGCAATCGATTCTACGCATACCAAGGCGATGTTCGACTTAAAGAAAGGCTACCCCGATCATATGTTTTTGATGATGGGGCTGCATCCCACGCATGTGAAAGAAAATTATGCCGATGAGCTGAAACATGTAGAAGAGATGTTGAAAAAACACAAGTTTTATGCGGTTGGCGAAATAGGTATTGATTTATATTGGGATAAGACCTTCTTGAACGAACAACAAAAGGCTTTTAAAACACAGATAAAGCTGGCAAAAAAATACAAGCTTCCTATAGTAATACATTGCAGGGAAGCCTTTGATGAAATTTTTGATGTTTTGGAAAGTGAAAAGGGAAACGATCTTTTCGGAATTTTTCATTGCTTTACAGGTACTTTGCAACAAGCTGAGAAAGCCATATCCTATAACATGAAATTAGGAATTGGGGGCGTAGCCACCTTCAAAAACGGAAAAATAGATATTTTCTTGAACCAAATCGAATTAAAACACATTGTTCTTGAAACCGATTCGCCTTATTTAGCACCTGTCCCCTACCGAGGAAAACGTAATGAAAGTGCATACCTTATTAAGGTACAAGAAAAGTTGTCTTATATATATGGTGTGGGTATTAAGGAAATCGCTGATATTACCACTGAGAATTCAAAAGAAATCTTTGGGGTATAGAACTCGTTTAAACAAATGAAGAAAAAAACCAACATACTGTTAATTTATACCGGTGGCACCATAGGTATGATCAAGGATTATAAATCAGGAGTATTAAAAGCTTTTGATTTCAAAAAACTGCTCAAGAGCATTCCCGAGCTTACCCAACTTGACTGCCATATTGATACTGTTTCTTTTAACAAGCCCATTGATTCATCTAATATGAATACCGAGCATTGGGTCGATATTGCGAACATTATCGAGAAACATTATAAAACCCATGATGGCTTTGTAGTACTTCATGGTAGCGACACAATGAGCTATACGGCATCGGCCTTGGGGTTTATGTTAGAGAATTTGAGAAAACCAGTAATCTTCACTGGATCTCAATTACCCATAGGCGATCTACGAACCGATGCCAAAGAAAACCTGATCACTTCGATACAAATTGCCGCACTTCAAGAAAAAGGGAAACCGATCATTCAAGAAGTGGGTCTATATTTCGAATACAAATTATACCGTGCCAATAGAACAACAAAAATCAATGCAGAGCAGTTTGAGGCTTTTGCCTCATTGAACTACCCCCCCTTGGCCGAATCAGGAGTTCATCTAAAAATTCATCGAGCGTATTTATTGAAACCGAACAGGGCAAAAAAATTCTACATCCATAAATCATTGAACAATAATGTCGCTCTTTTAAAGCTTTTTCCGGGCATCAACCAATCGGTAGTTCGAAGCATACTCGAAACACCTGGACTAAAAGCCTTGATAATGGAGACCTATGGCGCAGGAAACGCCCCTACCGAACAATGGTTGATAGCCATTTTAAAAAACGCAATAAAAAAAGGTGTACATATTGTTAACGTTACAGAGTGTTCAGGTGGTAGCGTTATTATGGGTCAATATGAAACCAGTGAACATCTAAAAAAAATACAAGTCATTGATGGTAAAGATATTACGACCGAGGCGGCTCTTGCTAAATCAATGTACCTCTTGGGAAGAAAAGTATCCTCAAAGTCGTTCAAAACGATATTTGAAACTTCATTGCGAGGGGAAATGCAATAAAAATAACGTCTATAATTTTTCTAACCAATATTTTTTTTGTTATTTGGGCAACCATTAAGGCTCAACTAGAGAGGTGGCCGAGTGGTCGAAGGCGCACGCCTGGAAAGTGTGTATACACCAAAAGTGTATCGAGGGTTCGAATCCCTTCCTCTCTGCATTTTTAATTTTACTTTTTTTATTGCTATTTTTTTTTATCTTTAACACAATTAACTAATCGAAAATTCTAAGTTTGAAAAAAATGAAAAAATTATTCTCTATCCTGGCATTGGCTGGGTTATTTGTACTTAGTGCAAATACTGCAAATGCAAAAGCGACTACTGCAACGGTAGTTTCAAACCTATCAACTATGGCTACGACAGTTATGCTTCAAGACGAAGCCCCTGCTGCCGACAAAAGCTTTACTCAAGTTTTGAAAGAGCAATATATTAAAGGTGGGGCTGGTTTCATGAGCTTCGTATTAATATGTTTGATCTTAGGTTTGGCGGTCGCCATTGAACGAATTATTTATTTGAACATGGCCAGTACCAACACGGGCAAGCTTAAGCAAGAAGTGGAAGATGCTTTGGCATCTGGTGGTGTTGAAGCCGCAAAAGAAATTTGTAGAAATACAAAAGGACCCGTAGCCTCAATATACTATCAAGGTCTAGAGCGTGCAGGCGAAAGTGTAGAGGCAGCAGAAAAAGCAGTAGTATCTTATGGTGGGGTTCAAATGGGCCAATTAGAGAAAAACGTTTCTTGGCTTGCCTTGTTTATCGCCATTGCACCAATGCTTGGTTTCATGGGTACTGTAATCGGTATGATCGCGGCCTTTGAAAAGATTAGCGCAGTGGGTAACCTAAGTGCTTCCCTGATTGCAGGTGATATTCAAGTGGCGTTATTGACTACCGTATTTGGTCTTATTACGGCGATTATACTTCAGATTTTTTATAACTACATTATAGCAAAAATAGATAGCATTGTCAATGACATGGAAGATTCATCAATCTCATTGATCGATATGTTGGTAGATCACAAAAAATAATAATCTGACTTAAAAATAAGAATTATGCACAAGATTATAAAAATTGTATTGATCATCATCAGCGTTATTGCTTTCATTCTTCTGTTTTTTATGCCTGATGGCGATATGCCCATGGCAGAAGCAATGGAAAGTGGAGGTATAACGGCAATGTTCTCTTTAGCCTATATATTATTGGCCATAGCAGTAGTCGCCACCTTGGTATTCGGATTGAAAAATATGGTGTCTACACCAGGAGGACTTAAAAAATCATTGTTCGGCATTGTAGGACTTCTTATTGCTCTGGGTATTGCTTACGGACTGTCAAGTGGTACAGATATTAGCGTAGAAGGTATGCTAGATAGAAATAACATCACTACCACAGAAAGCGAAATCAAGCGAGTAGGTGCGGGCATCAATATGTTCGCTATCTTATTGGTGGCAGCAGTTGGTCTTATCGCATGGGGGAGTATAAAAAATGCAACCAGTAAATAAAAAACAGAAATTATGAGCAGAAGAGGAAAACCGCCCGAGGTAGACTCGGGATCCATGGCAGACATTGCGTTCTTGTTACTTATATTTTTCTTGGTGACCACTACCATTGAAACCGATGCAGGTTTGGATCGTATGTTGCCGCCCATTGACCCACCCGAAGATATTGATGTTGTCATTAAACAGAAAAACATCTTTCAAGTGAATATCAATAAAAACGGGCAACTATTGGCAGATGATGAGCTTATCAGCCTGAAAGATCTAAGATCAAAAGCCATGGCTTTCTTAGATAATAACGGTGATGGTAGCTGCTCTTATTGTCGGGGAAAGAAAAGTGGTGATTCATCTGACAACCCCGTTAAGGCGATAATCTCTTTGAAAAATGATCGAGAGACCAAGTACAGTACCTATATAACGGTTCAAAATGAACTCGTAGGTGCTTACAATGATCTTCGTGATAGAGAGGCCCAACGTTTGTACGGTAAAGAATTCACGGCTATGGAAGCTCAGTATTTGAACCCTGAAACGTCAAAAGATGTGAAGGACGAACTTAAAGATAAGGTCAAAAGAATAAAAGAGTTGTTTCCTCAAAAATTATCAGAGGCCGAAACAGCATCTAAGTCCAAATAATTAAAGAAGCTAAAACAAAAACGGTATGTCTAAATTTAGTAAGAAAAAAAGTGGAGAGTTACCTGCGGTTTC
>CAZEUV010000103.1:8711-10689 GCA_964515285.1 uncultured Maribacter sp.
CTTAACTTTAGCCGTATGAAGCATCTTGTCTTATGGCTTTTATCTTTACTGCCGTTTTGCTTATTTTCTCAAGTAGAACAAGACCACTTTTTTATCGATGAACGCTATCTTGAAGATCAATTCTACATTGGTCTCACTTACAATTTTCTATTGAATCAACCCACAGATGTTGATCAGCGTAATTTATCGTACGGCCTGCAAGCGGGCTTTATAAAAGATATACCTCTTAATCAAAATAGAACCCTTGCATTGGGTCTTGGTCTTGGTGTAGGTTTGAATACCTATTATTCCAATATTTTGGCCACTGAGACCTCAAATGGAATTGAATATACCGTTCTGAACAGCAATGATGACTTTAGGCGAAGCAAGCTCGAAACCCATTTGGTAGAAATGCCGTTGGAATTCAGGTGGAGAAACTCCACCGCAAGTGAACACAGGTTTTGGCGGGCATATACAGGTATAAAACTCAGTTATGCCTTTGATGCTAGGTCCAAGTTTATTTCTGACACTCTAAAAGATTCATTCAGCAACAATGATGTACGTGATTTTCAATATGGCCTTACTTTTAGCTTTGGATACAATACCTTTAATATTCATGCTTATTATTCTTTAACAGGCCTTTTTAATGAGGGTGTTCTAATAAATGGACAAGATATCAAAATGAAGCCCCTTCAAATTGGTCTTATCTTTTATATTCTCTAATACCGCTCCTGTTAACCTAGTATTGGCGAAAGGGCAATGGTGTTGGGGTTTTGTTTAAAGACACCTTAAAGCCACTCGCCATACCCTTAACGCAAACCTCCTTAAATTCAAGCTGTTTTAACATTTTGTTAAGAAATGGCATACTTCTTGGTATATACTAAACCGAAGTCATTATTGATGGCCTAAAAAAAATTGCCCCGTTATTTCTTATATCAGAATTTTTGTTACGTGCATTTGCTATTGTTAATCGTTCAACATTTAAAATTCATGCAGTATGGCAAGTAGAGAAGAAGCACCCAAAGTAAATGCCGGTTCAATGGCCGACATTGCATTTTTGTTACTTATCTTTTTTTTGGTGACCACCAGTATCGCAACTGATGTGGGTTTGGATAGAAAGCTACCTGGTAAATCAACCATACACTCACTCCCCATTGCGCAGAGAAACATACTTCCCGTTTTGATCAATGAGAAAGGTGATTTATTGGTTGATAACGAGCTTGTAGACTTAAAGAACCTAAGATCGTTGACCACGGCTTTTTTAGATAATGGTGGGGCCTCAAAAAATACTCTAGCTTACTGTGATTATTGTCTAGGAAAACGAGACCAAAAATCATCTGATAATCCTGAGAAAGCCATAGTCTCGTTAATGAGTAGTCGGAAAACAAGCTATGGGGTTTATATCACGGTACAGAATGAATTAGTTGGCGCCTACAATGATCTACGAAACCGAGAAGCTCAACGGCTGTTTAAAACCGATTTTACAACTATGGAAGAAGCATATCTCAACCCTGAAACTTCAGAAAATATTAGTGTGAATCTTATAGGAAAGATTAAAAAAATTCAAAATCTGTATCCCATGAAACTATCAGAAGCAGAACGCAATTAAAACGCAATACCATGTCAAAAATCAGATTTAAAAAGAAAGCTAATTTACCGGAAGTTTCAACAGCATCCTTACCCGATATCGTATTTATGCTGCTGTTCTTTTTTATGACCGTCACCGTTATGAAAGATGACACTCTCAAAGTGGCGAACGAACTTCCTAACGCCAGTGAAATCAAAAAACTAGAAAAGAAATATCGAATTATTACCATATATGTTGGCAAGCCAACAAAACAACACGAGACAATAGCGGGTACAGAACCCAAAATTCAAATCAATAATAGATTCGTATCGCTTGCAGATCTTGGTCAGCGGGTTATTGAAGAAATCAATAAAAAACCCCAATATCTACGAGCATATATTACGATTTCATTGAAAATTGATAAAAAAGCAT
>CAZEUV010000104.1:0-10651 GCA_964515285.1 uncultured Maribacter sp.
TTTTATATCGGCTTTTAAGAAAAAATACGGTACTACGCCTAAGAAGTATTTGATGGCGTTGGCCCATTCGTAAATTCAGGTTTGCAAATAATAAAACTTATAGCAGGCTCTAAAAAGTGAAAAAACATTTTCATAACTGGTTCTGAAACCCTTACCGTACATCTACAATTTTGACAAAAAAAGGGTTTTTAACGAAGAACAGGGTTCTCTTGTCGTAAAAAACACATTTACAGGGTATTAGAAAAACGTTAAATGTATATTGGCAGCTCTTTGCCAACGTCTTTTTTTGAATATCAGACGTAAATATGTATGAAGCAGCCCCCCATGTTATGATCCGACATAGTCCCCCTCAACGGTTTTTGAAAATTTTATTTGTTTTTTTAGCGGTCTCTCTTGTTACGTGTGAAACCGTAGATGATCTGTTCGAAAACATAAAGAGCATGGATAGAGAGGTGCCGAGCATACCTGAAAATCTTGTAATATCGGAGATTACCAGTACAGCGATGGTTTTATCTTGGAACCCATCAACTGACAATGTAAAAGTAGTGCGATATGTTGTATATCAAAATGACATACAGGTTTCAAACGATTCTATAACAAGCTACCAAAGCGTTGGCCTTGTACCCGAAACAGTATATAGCTATGAGGTGAGGGCAATAGATGCAGTAGGTAATATCTCTGATTTTAGTTCAAAAGTTCAAGTAACTACTGAAAAGGATGCTAATGAAGGGGTGAAGGATACCATTCCGCCAACTGCTCCTTCAAACCTGATTGCATCGAATACCACACAAACTACAACTGAATTGAATTGGGTCGCCGCTACTGATGAGGTCGGGGCTTTGGAATACATCGTTTTTCAAGATGTAATTTCGATTGCTACGGTGACTGAAACAACATACCCAGTAACAGGCTTATTGGCAAATACCACCTATGACTTTACAGTACTGGCAATTGATTCGGCAGGCAATGAATCTCCTTTGAGCAATGTAGAATCCGTTACTACGGTCCAAGAAAAAAAATCGGCAGGCGATAGAATATTGGTCTTTACCAAAACAGCTGGTTTTAGGCATACGTCTATTTTAAAGGGAATTAATACGCTAAAAGATCTAGGTATAGATAATGATTTTGAAGTTGACCAGACAGAGAATGCTTCTGATTTCAATATGGACAATCTTCAGAAATATAAAACTGTAGTATTTCTAAATACTACGGGTGATGTTTTGAATAATGCGCAACAAACTGCATTTGAGAATTATATAAAAGGTGGTGGAAGCTATATGGGCATTCATTCTGCGACTGATACAGAGTATGATTGGTCATGGTACGGTCAGCTGATTGGAGCCTATTTCAACGGTCACCCGGCTATACAAGAAGCCAGCATCGATGTTGTGGATAGAACCCACCCTTCGACCGAGCATTTATCAGCTACATGGGTACGTACTGATGAGTGGTATAATTTTAAGGATCTGTCTTCGAACATAACGATCTTGCTAAAATTGGATGAGACCAGTTATGAAGGAGGAACCAATAGCATTGTTCACCCAATTGCATGGCACCAAGAATTTGATGGAGGAAGATCTTTTTATACCGGCGGCGGCCATACCGAAGAATCTTATGACGAACCTGATTTTAGGGCTCATTTATTGGGAGGACTCAAGTATTGCTTGAGAAGAGAGTGAGCTTATGATCTTAAAGAGGTCTCGCTACCATAATTCCCGTATTCTTTTTAATCTTCTTTAAATAATCGACTAAAGAAAGTTCAGAAATCTTTACCTGCCCTGAAGAGGAAGCATGGAGTAAATGAATACGCCCATCTTTTTCTCTAAGGGCAATACCGGTATGGGTGATATCCAATCCTTTTATAGAAGTTGTTAGTGCGATGATGTCGCCCGATTTGATCAAGTGCTCGTTCGCTTCGATCTGCTCTTGTGGCAGAATACATATTGCCTGGTTATTGAGGTAATTTTCAGAAGCTTTTATTTTTTCAAAATTTACATCGTCCTCCAAAAACGGATACAAATTGCGATGGGTACTCATAAAGTCGATATTCTTGGTGATTTCCGTCCCTCCTATTTCTGAAGTAATGTTTTTCAGTAATCCCTTGGTTTCGTTATTAGCGATCCATTCAGAGAAGTAGTGCAGGCGCGAGGCGTAGCCATCCAACTTCCCATCTTTATAGCGAATGTTTTCTAAGGTTTTTGAGAAATTCACAAAATCTGCTTGCCCATTTTTCAATAGCAAGCTAAACGCCAATGCATTTTCGACAAAAGTGGTACAATCCAACTCTTGTAGATTGATGACCAAAGACTCGATTTCGCCAATTTCCAAAGTTTTGGCAACATAAGGTGTACCCAAAAATGTCTTGCCTACGGCCACTATGGTCTTGCCAAAATCGTTTTCTAACAAACCATCTATTTCTACGGTTTTGTTTTCAAATGCCGCTTTGTCTTTTAAAGAGCAGGTGATTTGTTGGGCAAAAGTGTGATTTGCCAGTAAAAAAAGAACTCCGAATAGCCAAAATGCTTTCATAATCTATGAATGAATATCAAAAGTACGTATTGAAATCTTTTAATTCGCGCATCAAGTGTTCCAATTCTTGATTGCCCCTATTTTTTTAACTTTGAGATAGGTCAATACCCGTGATACCCGTACCCGCTATATAAATTGGGTCTATAGACAATCGCCCGTTGTCTATCTTTCAATAAAAAGCCTTCTGAAACATAATCCATAGCTTCTTTATCGGTATCGGTATCTTCAATGCGAAGCTCATCGCTTTTGTAAAATGGTTTTGCGGTCAGCCCCTTGTTGTTTTCGAAGACCACAAGGTGCATTTTAAAGTTTTTGTCATAACCGTTGGTCTTCTTGGTCTTGAAATAGTAACCAGTATATGATTTACCTCTATACTGTAAAGGGCGTTGTTCCAAAAATAAGATCGAATCCCTTTTTGTATTGAATCTTTTGAATTTGAATAGGTTTGATTCGGCCAAAGACCGTTCGTTTTTATATCGGGCGGGGAATAAACTTAGCTTGCCTATTTCTTTTAATTTATTGAACAAAAGAGCTCTACTGTTAATGTCGGCTGCCAGTGAATCTAGCATCTTTGTAGGAACGGTCAATTCATTTTTTGCCAGTAAAGTTGCGTAAGTGGTTTGTACCCGGGGGTCTTTGATCAACTGCAAGCGATTAAAAAACAGACTTACGTTTTTTTCTTTTATAAAAGGGTATAACAATATCGAATAATCTTCCAACACCTTGGTATCGGTAAGGCCGGGGGAGATGTTGTAAGGGTTTCGTTGTTCGTGTTGGTGGCCAAACTTACCTAACTGCCGTTTCAATTGTATCTTGGCATCGTTTAAGATTTGTTTTCGATATTTCTTATAACTCCTAGGCTTGATCAACCCTTTTGATTTCAATTTTGCCAACATTGAGAAGATAGGTGACTTATATTCCTCAATAGCACTGTAATCAAGTATTTCAGGATAGAGTTTTTTGGCCATTGGCAAGCTGTCCAAATAAGGTTTGAAAATGGTATAGATCTCAGATTTGGAAGAAACCAAAGGCAGGTCTTTTGACATTAACCCCAATAGGAATTTTGTCGACTCTTTGTCTACGTTCTTCGTGATGGCTTGTAGAATTTTAATTTGAGCACTCGAGTTATTGTATGACTTTTCATAAAAAGACGCAAAAAACGAATTCACGTTGGGGTCATCTAAACCCGCTAATTTTTGAATTAGAAAAGATTGAATATCCTTTTTGTCATCTGGGTATTCGAATTCAGAGATATAATATTTCAATGAATCTATATGTTTTTTCCTGAATTTTATAAATGAATATCCATCTAAAACAATACTATCATTTGCACGCAGCGCCGAAAAGAATTCTGAGGTTTTATCCGTTAAAAGCGATTTGCCCACTATCGTATCAAAAGGAGAGAAATTCTCAAAAAATTCAGACACAAAGCGACTGGGCCTGCGAATGGTATCTACTTTCGACTTGATTTCGTACAGCAAGCCTCCCTTAACCACATTTTTTATAAGAATGCCCCGAGTACTTGCGGTATCTGTTAAGGTCAGCTCCAATTGATACGCTCCATTGGGGAGGATACTGTCCTTTTCTTTAAAAATAACGAAACGTTTGTTGGCATATATCTTTTTGCGCAAGGCCCAAACCGAATCAATGTTGAAAAACATCAAAAAATCGTGCGATTTGTTCAGTTCTACCGTTATCGCTTCATTGTTCTTGTTCTGATAGATCGTTTTTTTGGTATAGGTACTATAGTCTTTGGGTTTTTTCTCTGCGGTATAGTAGTTCTTACTGTTCTCAACGAATTTTACCGGTTTGATCGTGGTTACCGTACTGAATAGCATTGCGGTATCGCGAACCTTTTTGAACCTTTCTTTATAAACAGGTGCTTTTAGTTGAAAAGAATTGAAATAAGAACGGACCTCGACATTGCTTTTGGTTACGATGCCCATTAAATAATAGTCCCCACGTTTAAAAATAGTTTTTAAATGTAAATAGGTGTTGCTGATAGAATCAAGTACCGCTTTTGAAGCCAAGGAGTTTTCTTTAAAAGAACTATAAACGGGTTTTAATTTCAAATCTTGATAAAAACGCTTTTGTATTTGTTTTAGTTCAAAAGTGTCTTCTTCGATAAAATTGAAATCGTTCAAAGTGGCCTTTTTCAGAAAATAGTAAGACTTTGAGATAGAATCGTACCCCTGTATCAACCTATCCCCATTTCGAAAGCGGTTGGTAAACGTATAGAGCGATGGCATTTTCACTTGAAAATCATTATAGCCCGAAGCAACGGTCGTGATTTTCTTACGGTCTTTTTTAAAGGTGATACTATTAAAAATAGTATCGGAATGCTGTGTCACATAATTACCTTTTCCACCCATTTTGAATATTAGGATCTCTAAGGGTGTTATATAAATATGGTAGCGTTGATGGTCGCCGTTCTTTAATTGGTTTTTAATATCAAGACCTGGGAACCCATTTCTTCGGATTCTCTTTTTCTCAATGATTTTACCGGGAATGTTCTCGAACAACAGTTTGTCTAGATCATCTAAGGAATAGGTGGGATCTTGCTTCAAAATCGAAAAAGTGGAAATTCGATTGACCATCATATAGCTGCCATTCACCAAATCAGGTGATATATACGTAGTATTGGTGAATTCAGAAATAGGATATAATTTATTCGGAAGGATCATACTGAAAAAACCATCATCTAGGTCGACGGTGGCGTAGGTATTTTCACGTAGGGAAGCTTCGATTTCCTCTTTGATCCGCCTTCCTCTAATGGTCGATTTTGAAGTTAACGGTCGTACCGTATAGCCTTTATCACGAAGTAGGGCGATCACCCCTTTTTTACCAGGAAGATGGGCCGCACCAATACCTGTGAACACTTTTGCGATTCGTATGACCGAATCTAGCTTTTTTGCCATATTCTGATTGCGCAGAATCAACATGTTTTTTCGGTAATAATCAGTGTACATTGCCCGGTCGATCGAATCGAGCATGTTGATGTCTCTATCTCTATAGGCATCTTGCAATAAGGTCAATGGGTCTTGCCGCTGCATTTTTTTCTGTAACCACTCATCTGGTTTTGGTTTCACGGCATTGAGGCTTGCTCTACCGACCAGTATAGCCGATTCTTCCAAATCTTCAAGAGCAACTATTTTTTTGCCGAACTTTTTCCCTGCTTGGTATATGAACATATCCAAATAGGTTTCTTCTTCAAAATTCTGTGAAAATTCATTGGTACGGTATAAAATACTGTTGACCCGTCGATCTTCGAAGGATAAATAGGCAGCAATTTCCTCTTTTTTAGGGTTGTTGATCGTAAAGGGGTAAGTGTAGAACCCTTTAGAGATAAAACCGTTTCCTTGACCATAGCCCATTGGGCCAGAAGCTACATCGTTATCCAACCAAGTTCCGGGGTCTGACTCCAAGGCGATGACCTCGCTTTTTCCCAAGGCCTTATAAAATACATCATCTAAGCGAAAAGCGATTTTTTTGCTGACGTGCATGGTGCCGTATAGGTAAGAGGTCTTTTCTAGACCGTTACCTGAAATCTCCCATAATAGACTGTTTTTTTCCTGTGCGAAAACAGTTGTAAAGCAAAAAGAAAGGAGAAGGGTAATAATATAACGCATGAACGCTTTTTATGATATTTGATCGTACGACCGATCTTGATTTCACAAATTTAAGAAAGCATTGACCGTACTTTATCCCTATAAACTGTGAAAGTTTACTTTGGGTTCATGGTATAACGGGTATTATAGGATGGTATTTTGCAGATGGGTCGATTTTTATAGATAATTCATATACACTCAAATAAATGAGGTGACGCCATTAAAAACTAATGGGCATATTTATAGATCTAATGCTCGGCATACGCTATTTTTGCATCTGATAATATTGTTTGAAAATGAAAGGAGTATTACTGGTCAATTTAGGGTCTCCCAACAGTCCCACCGCAAAAGATGTAAAACCTTATTTAGATGAGTTTCTGATGGATGAGCGTGTTATGGATGTGCCCAAATGGCTGCGCAGTATAATTGTACGGGGAATAATTCTAAGAAAAAGACCAAAAAAATCGGCCGAGGCCTACCAGAAAATCTGGTGGAAAGAAGGTTCGCCCTTGATTGTTATTTCTGAACGGTTTGCCGAAAAAGTGGGAAAGCAGATCAATATTCCCTTGGCTCTGGGTATGCGTTACGGCAGTATGACCATTAAAAATGGCCTACAAGAACTGCGCGATAAAGGGGTCGATGATGTTTTATTGGTGCCGTTATACCCTCATTTTGCAATGTCTTCTACCGAAACTGTTGAGGTAAAGGCGGAAGAAGAGCGGCAAAAACATTTTCCTGAAATGAAATTGACCACCCTGTCCGCTTTCTATAAAAACAAAGGCTTCGTAAAAGTGCTTTCTGAGGGCCTTGCCGAAGGGCTGAAAGATTTTGAGTACGACCATATTTTGTTTTCGTACCACGGTTTGCCCGAACGCCATATAAGAAAGGCGGACCCTACTGGATCCCATGGCAAGAAGCTAGAAGGTGTTTGTTGTACAACTGACCTTGCCCACCTCACCTGTTATAGGTACCAGTCTTATGCTACTACTGACTTCGTGAAAAACCACCTGGGCTTGTCGGCAGAAAAAGTCAGTTCTTCATTTCAGTCAAGGTTGGCATTCGACCCCTGGTTAAAACCCTATACCGATCATGAATTTGTGCGTTTGGCCAAGGAGGGGAAAAAACGCCTAGCTGTAATTACACCAGCTTTCGTTGCCGATTGTTTAGAAACCTTGGAAGAAATCGCCATGGAAGGCAAACGTCAATTTATGGAAGCTGGGGGCGAAGATTACAAGCACATACCTTGTTTAAACGACAATGATGCTTGGGTGGCCGTAATGGCAGAATGGATCGATGATTGGCAGGTAAAAGGAACCTTGCCCGAGTGAGGTGCATTTTTAGATAAAAATGTTTTGGGACATAATTACGGATAATCGTATTACCTTTAAAATCTTGAAAACCCTAACACATGAAAAATTATAAACTCATTGCCATTCTCTGTTTCTTTTTTGTCTTAGGTAGTTGCCAAGACCAAAATTCAAAACCATTGAAAACCTATTCTCTTTTTGTGGGCACGTATACCAACAATGGTAGCGAAGGCATCTATAAGTACACTTTTGATTCTGGCACTGGGGCACTTACCGATAAGACATTGGCCGCTTCTTTGAAAAATCCCTCGTTCTTGAAAATTTCTTCCAACAAAAAAAACCTTTATGCAGCAGAGGAGACTGATGATTTTGAGGGTTCAAGCGGAGCTGTTGCGGCCTTTGAGATAAACAATGGGCAATTAGAGAAAATTAATTCCGTTTCCACTGGTGGGGCAAACCCTTGTCATATCGGTATCTCTGAAGACGGAAGCTTTGTAGCAGCTTCCAATTATTCGGGAGGGAGCTTGTCTATCTATAAAGTGGATGAAAATGGCGCACTACAACCCAACCCACAATTTATTGACCATAAGCTACTTGATAGTGTTAAAACATCCCATGTTCATTCTGCGGAGTTTACTTCTGACGGACTTTTCACAGCCGATTTGGGGTTGGATGCCGTAAAGCGATATGATTATTCTGACCAAGGGTTTGTTCCGGCTGAACAAGCTTCGTTGAATGTGCCAGAAAAAGCGGGCCCTAGGCATTTTACATTTGGCCAAAAAGGTAAGTTTTTATATGTAATCAACGAATTGAACTCTACCATTACGGTATTTCTTAGAAATGAAAACGGAACCTACAATGAGATTGCCACCGAGAACACTTTGGCAAAAGAATTTGAGGGAGATAGTTATTGCGCCGATATTCACCTATCAAAAGATGGTAGGTTTCTGTACGGTTCTAATAGGGGAGAGAATACCATTGTCATTTTTAAGGTAGATCAACCTACTGGAAAATTGACCCTAGTGGGTCGCGAAAGTGTAAAGGGAGATTGGCCCCGTAATTTCGGAATGGATCCCAGCGGTAAATTTCTATTGGTCGCAAATCAAAAAAGCAACAACATCATTGTTTTTAAAAGAGATACAGAGGAGGGAACATTGGGTTTTCTTCATGAAATCAAATTGCCCAGCCCTGTTTGTTTGGAGTTTTTAGATTTATAGATAGGGTTTTGAAGAGTGGGATAATGACCCGAATGCATCAAAAAACATGATTATTCAGGCATTTTCGTTGCCGCTTTACTTATGATTTTCCAAGTGCCTTCCAATTTTTTAAGTAAAAATATGTCAATATAACGGGTATTGTAGGCCGGAATTGAAATTTCTACCTTAGCAAGAGCGATATTGTTTTCTTGATCAATGGTGATTATTTTTCCAGTTCGACCATTGAATTCCCCTTTTTCTCTATTTTCAAACAGCGCACAATACTCTTGAACGGATAAAACCCATATTTCTTGGTCTTTTTTTGATAAGAATAGATTGGCATCTGTATAAAAAGCTTCTTTGATAAGTTCTGGGTCATTGTATGAAGAGCCGTCAATATATTTTTGTAATGAATTGCGAATTAAGGCTTCCTCAGACTGGGCGGTCAATGTATTACAGATTATTAAAAGAAGGAATGTGAAATAAAGAGTTTTCATGATTTTATATTTATAAGGTTATGTACAGTTGTTTATTGTGCTTTTATTCTGATTATTTTCCCATCATCTTCATCGGTAAGTAGATACAGTTTTCCTGCAGGACTCTGAACCACCTTACGAGATCGGATGCGGTCGTTCACGAATAATTCCTCGACACTTTTGACGGTTTCGTTCTCTATTCTAAGTCGCCAAAGACTACCACGTGATAGCCCAGGAACAATTAGGTCGCCTTTCCATAACGGAAATTCATCACCCGTATAAAATATAAGTCCAGTTGGGGCAACAGTTTGTAACCAATACCAAACAGGTTCTGTATAGTTTGCACCTTCGATGGTTGGAGGATTATATTCCTTACTTCTAAGTTTGCCAGTAGTTACATTCGGCCAACCATAGTTGGCGCCAGCTTTTAGTAGATTGATTTCGTCTCCTTGTATAGTGCCATGCTCGCTAAACCAGAGTTTCCCGGTTTTGGGCTCTAGGGTGATTCCTTGTGCTGCGCGAATACCAAGGGCATACAACCCTGGCACCGCATCTTTGCCAAAATCTGGGTTGTCTTTTGGAATACTTCCGTCTAAATTAAAGCGATAGATTTTACCACGCTTATCGGTAACATCTTGTGCAATGGGTATGGTTGGTTCGTCTTTTTCCCAAAAGAGGCGTTCTCCAATGGTTATATATAGCTTCTTGTCAGCGCCAAATGTCATTCCACCACCATAATGATGGTACTCTTTGGTAAAAGGGTCAGCTTCAAAAATAGTTTTTAGTTGGATCAAAGAATCATTTTGTAAGGTGGCACGAATTACCTTGGTAGTACTGCCCCGATTTATTTTTTTACTAGAATAGGAAATATATATCGAGTGGGTTTTTGTAAAATCAGAATCCGTCAACACTTCAAAAATCCCGGAATTATCACCACGCCAAATAGCTTTTATGTTATCGGTAAGATCCGTGGGAAAGCCTTTGATGATGTGTTTTTCTTTGGTGGTGAGGTTTACACGTAGCAAGTTTCCTTCTTTTTCAGAGATCAGAGCTTCCTCTTCAGATAGAAAGGCCATGCTCCAAGGATGCCTAAGGCTATCGATGACTATTTCTTTGATAGGCTCTGGGTTGGCTAAAGGTTTTGGAGAAGGTGTGGGCTTGCAACCTATTATTGGCATTAATAATATAAAGAATAGTGTTTTTGTCGTAATCGGGAAAATGGAGAATTTCTTCATGCGGTCAATTGTGATTTTGATCAAAGCTGCCAAAAAAATATCATAAACACTTTAAATATCATGATGTTTAAAACGAAAAACTCAGGCGGCACTGAATTTATTTCGGTATTGAGATGGGGTCAATTGAGTTTCGACCTTAAATGTCAAATTAAAGGAAGTGACGTTGCCAAAACCACAATCGTAGGCTATAGTAGCGATTTTCTCTTGGGCATAGTTGGAGTCTGTCAACAAGGTTTTGGCTTTTTCTATTCGATAGCCATTTACAAATTCAGAAAAGTTTTGGTTGGTGTTCTCATTGAT
>CAZEUV010000105.1:0-10530 GCA_964515285.1 uncultured Maribacter sp.
CCTTGACTTCAGGTATAATGGTCATGCAAGATGATTTGATACTGACCTTGGAATAAGAAGTTCCCTCCTAATAAGGAGGGACTGAGGGAGGTGTGAAACTATGATGTTTAAGTTAGAAAGGGATGTTGTTTGTTACGCACCCCTTAACCTGCCTGCCTGCAGGGCCCCCTCTTTCTAGAGAGGAAACTGTTGAGGTGAATTGTTACGTTGAAAACTGTTGTGTTGTATATGTGTTAGCGTGTTTGACTGGTAAAATAAGAACTTCCCACCTAAGAAGGAGGGATTTAGGGAGGTGTGAAACCTAGTACTTTGTCAATTATCAGGTTCTATCTGATACGTGCCAATAGCAGGGGTCTGCGTTTAAAAAAAAGACCTACGAGGAACGAATTTTCTAATTGGCCTTAAATACAGATTGGGCGGACGGAATCATCAAAAACCAATATTTTGGCAGTTTGACTGAGGGTGTAATTGAGCAGCCTCTATTGTTATGTAGAGATAACCCCTAAAATTTTAATTTGTAATCCGTTATTCATATTTTATTTTTGCTTAAGTTCAGATTTCAAGAAAGTAAATTGACATATATTCACTCGTTAATGGAATAGTTTTGTATTTATTTTAGTACATTTAGTGAAGAACAGGATGTCTTTAAATCAGGTGAAATGAGAAGTCTTATTATATGTTTATTGATTGTGGGAATTTGTTATTCACAAGAACATCAAGTAGGCGTTCAACGCAGTATAAAAAAAATAGATTATAACTTTAGTTCGGATAATGTGTACCATAAGGTTACAGGAAAGAAAATGAACAGCGAAGAGGTGGAGAAGTTGATATTAGAGAACCCGGATCTACCGTTAGAAACCATTTATGATAAAAAAGGGGCTGTTTTGCATTATGTTTACGATCCGGACAATATGGACGGACATATAAGCCGTAATAAGGACGGGAAGACACAACCTGGAGAAATATTCCCCGATTTTGTGTTTAAAACAACAGAGGGGGAGACAATAAAATCAAAAGAACTAAGAGGTAAATGGATTGTTCTTCGTTTTGAAGCTTTTGCCACTGAACATTTTAAGAAATACGAAGTACTTGAACTTGATCAAAAGATAAATAACCTAGAAGATAAAACAAGGGTGGTTGCCTTGATTGTATTCACTGAAAGTAAGAGTATAGCGAAAAAATTACTTCCCGATTCTGATAACTTCTATATAATACCTAACGGATTCAATTTTGAGAAGAAATTCAAGATAAGCCGATTTCCAAGAACGTTGGTAATTGACCCTGAAGGAGTTTTAATTGATTATTATGGGTATTCTGAAGATATTGAATTTGATGTTTTAATGAAGGATGATTGAGAGAGAAAACACTGAAATCGGTATTCTTTGTGGGAGCGGGGTCTTACAAGTATTTATTTATATAAAGAAAGTGTTTCTTAGACCTTAAGGTTTTAGTTTATTGTTCGGTTCAATATTCATGTGGGTGTAATTCGAAATTATTGTTTAAGTTGTTAGATGAAATACAACGTGGTGACGCAAACTTGTTTCCATGTTTTTTTCTTTTTACGATAGATATAGATTAACCCGTCGCTAGGTGATTCTTCAATAAAAATACCATATATGATATTGTTTTGAATAAAAATTTGAGGGAATGTAATTTTATATACGGCTTCGTCAAGTTTTCCTCCATAATCTAATACTGAAAAATCACTAAGTTTTTGATTTAAAATTTTCGGGTTTTGGAGATTGTTCGAATTTAATTTGACCTGTTGTAGACTTTTGAAGTCTTGATTAATTGCATCTTGAACTTTTCTTGAAAATAAACTGTCGATTGAACAAGCGAATAGTGGTAAATCATTGTGATTTACGATAAAGTTTGCTAAACCATTCTGACAAGCATTACGTATTAGGCTACTGTCTTTTGTAGCAGTAGTCAAGTTGTACAAAGAACCGTTGGGTTTTTTCTTAAAAACCAAATTTATCAAATCATATGCTAATTCCGAACGATCTAGAGAGATGCCTTTTTGGGCTACACACTTAAGGTTCAAGAATGTAATTGCGATAATTGCAAAAGCTATAATTTTAGCATTTCTTACCTTTAGCATTTTTATTTCCATTTTGCTCATTTTCTATTATCAGTAAGATTTTTTTTCTATCCTTCCTTTTCGGAATTAAAGCCTTAAAAGCATCAACCTCTTTTAGTTTTCCGTTCTTGTCATATAATAACCCCCCGAAAGCCATTGAATAATAATAATCCCAACCTAAGTCCTTACCTGATCCGTGGTTTAGATCCCACTTAAAAAGCGAATGTGCAATTGCATTTACGTATTGAATCATAAATTCATGATGTACTCGATTTAAAGAAGTGTAACCATTCTGTTTAGCAAAACTATTCAAAAGAACACTAAACTCTGCATTGCTCTTTAATTTGTATACAAGAAAAGCATGTGTCGACTCGTGTATCATTGTTCTCGCAATGGATAAACGCGTTGCATTTTGCAAGTATGAACGGGAAACTTCTGTTGTAATAATTTTAGAAGTATAATTCGTACTTGCGGTTACTCCATTTAAAGTGCCAACTTTAATAACATAATTAAATTTAGTCGATTCATTGAATAATTGTTGGACAGCAGCCGAAAAGCTCATATTTAAACGATTTGATGGAAGTTGGATTTCAGGCTTGATAGGGTCGTTATAATAACCTCCTCTTCCCAAATCCAAAAATATACCATTAAGGCAAGGACTCTTTTTTAGGGTTTTATCAGCCAATAACAATTTAGGCCTTTCAACCGCATTTCGAGGTCTCTGTCTAGTATGTGTCATTCTTCCATTTTGTTCATGGGTCGAATAGTTCCAAGTAGTCATGGCACCTCTGTGGTTACTGGGTACCCATACATATTCCCTTGTGCTGCCGTGGTACTGTGTGTTGCTATATTCTTTTGTGCCGTTTGTTCTTACATTGTACCAATCTGTATAATGGTAAGTGGTGACTGTTCGGTAGCCCCCGCCCGTAGGTGAGCCACCACCATTTCCGCCGCCACAGCTACCAGAGTTATTACCCCCATCAAGTGCGCACTGCAATGCGGAATCGCAACGTGCGGTCAGGCTGGTCTTATTCATACAATCATCACTTCTATTCGTCAACGGACTGATATCGGTCGGCTTCACTTCATTGTCCTCAAATTGTGATATCAATAGTCCTTTTTGATAATGTTGTAAGTAATCGGTATGGCCCGTCATGGTATAAAGATATACCAAACCGTGAAAATATTCATCTTTTATATCAAGATAGCTATTTGCCCTGTCATCACTGTAGGACAGCATTTTGTTGAGGTACAATTTTGGGTCGCCCTTATCGACCAAAGCTGCTAATAGCGTATAGTTGTAGCCTTTTATTATTCCATCTTCATAACCTACAGGCTTGTTCTCGTTGACTTGAAACTCGTACCATTCGATATTTTCAATCGTTTTTATGGTGAAATCATTCCAGTCTATCTCGATATTGTCTACGATTTGTTCGGCAGGGTCTTCGAATTTGTCAAGGTCGAAGGCGCTTTGAAAGATTTGAACAGGGGTTGTTTGTGTTAAACTTTGCTGTTCTTGCGTATCAACAATCTGTTCTTCCTCGCAGCTGAGAAATAGAATAAGTACTGAAACAAAAAGATATTTGATTGTGGGACGAATTTTCATATAGCTCGTTTTTTTATGGTTTATCTCCTTTCAGTGTAGGAAAAAAAAAACCGATGTTTACGAATTACACTTTATTATATTCGATTAAAGACCTTGAAACAAGGTTGAAATGCAAGTTTTGGTATATTGAACTGGTCTTAAGTTGTTCAGTTGCCAGTTAGTATGATAGTCTTGCAAGACGATTAGGTCTTGATGCTTGGGTAGGTGTAAAATACTAGACGAGACCTACTAGGTTTACAAAACCTAGTAGGTCTTTTATCAATTCTCAACCCCAACTTGATACGCACCAATAGCAGGTATTTGTGTTCGGTCAACACCCAAAATATCAAGCGGTACCAAAAGGGCGATATTAATATCAGCATTGCCCTTGGCCGTTGATTCATTTCCTATTTTAAAATCGTTTTCGATGGCTTCTACAAAGTCAGCACTTTGGTTCAAGAAAATTTCAGTGTAGCGTTTAGTATTCTCAAAATTGTACAAGGGGTCTTCTGCAAATTGGCCTTGGTCATCTCTGAATTTTAGCATGCAGTTGGTAAAACTGTATTCGAAGGCCGTGTTTTCATCATTTCTCAATGCTAGTTCTAAAAAATTATTACCATCTATTATGCAGTTGGTGAAATTGGCTTTGGTAAGATCGGCGGTATGTCGGTCTCCTAAACTTGTTATGGTGAAATTGTCTATTTGCAAGGCGGTGCCCGTACGAAAACCGTTGACCCAATAATTGGCAATGGTACTATGTACAAAAGAATATTCGCCGCCTAGGTTGCAATAGAGCGAAGTAGTACCTGCACCGCCCAAAACCATGTTTTCGGTATTTATAAAGGCGGTTTTGCCCCAGAGATTGATACTGGCACTATTGTATATCTGCGTATTTTTAAGCGTGAGGGTAGGTGATTGCAATTGGCCATCGCCTTCTACCAAAAGACCTACGGTGGCGTTCTTTATGGTCAGGTGGTCTATAGTGTTGTTTAGACTTCCGGTAGCCAGCCAGATGGTACCCCATTGACCGGGCAGGGTAGATAAACCACCTTCTAGGCGATCCCCTTCAAAAACAACCTCGTTTTCCAATAGTTCTTGGTCTGTGCTCAGCATCCCGTTTACTTGAAGGCTTCCCCCTTCTTGCACGAGAATGCCGGAGTCTTTATGAAAATGGACACGCGCCCCCGCATTTATTACAAGTTGCTTGTTATTGGGTACGGCGGCATATCCATAGATAATATAGGGTTTTTCATTTGTAAAGGTCAATTCATCATCGTCTAGTGAAAAACCCTCCACAAGAATCTCATCACCATTATTATCCAACCCCAAAATCAAACTTTCCTTGCTGCCGTTCGAAAGGGTTTTGGGGTAGAGAAAAACGGCATCCTTCACCAGGGTGACCAATTGTACTTCTTGCAAATTATCCCCCGTATCGAACTGAATGGCATCGGTATATAAAAATTCAAGTTCAGTAGTACTTGAGACATCGAAGGTCGTTTCGATAAAAACAAAAATACTGTCTTGGGCGAATATGGGTATGTTCTGAAATTCTTTTCCGGCAACGCCATCAACATTTAATCGGTACTTGCTGTTTTGACCTTGGGCAAGCTTGATGAGGGGGATCTCAACATCATCTCGATTTCGGTTGTATATTTTTAGGGTATGTGTGGTGCTACCGATATTCGTAAAGATAGTATCGAGAAAAACGGTATCTTTTGAAAACTCTAAATTTCCAGCACTCGGGGCATACGCTAACTCTTTTCTACAAGAACTCCATAGGATCGCTATGAGGAGTATGGGAATGATATAGATGTAGGTACGCATTTGGTTTTAAAGTTAAAGCTCAAGTTCGAATTTGTTTTTTTATCTAGCATCTAGTGCAAGCCTGCCTACGGTAGACATAGTTCATGTTCAAAACATAATTTACACATTGAGGTCAAAGTTCTTCTTTTGAAAAACTTGTTTTATCTCATTTGAGATCCTTAATGGCCTCAGGGTTTTGGCATTCAACAGGCACCATTGGGTTTTTGAATGTAATAAAAGCTGATTTGTTTTGGTATTGTGCATTTCAACCGCGCGAACCGAGGTTGCGCCATGACTTTCGGCAATATATGTTCGTATTTTGATGGTATCATTCAATACCGCAGCACTTTTATAAGTGATGTTATGGTTCATGACCACCCAAACAACTTCTTCTTGCATTTTGATAGGTGCATAGTTTTGCCAATGTTCTTTTGAGATGTCTTGAATCCATTGTACATAGCGTACATTGTTTACATGATCCAGATCATCAAGGTCATCTGTTGAAACGGTCAGGGTTTTTTCAAAAGCCTCCATGAATGTATATTTGCTATTTTTTTAGAATTTTGACCTCAAAGAGCTTGTCCCATTTTTTTCCGGTTACGAAAAATGTTTTTCTTTCAGGGTGGTAGGCAATGCCATTGAGCACGTCAAGGGCTTCATGTTGGGTGACTTTTTTCTTGAGTCCGCCAAAGTTGACGACCCCTTCTATGGCTCCGCTTTTGGCGTCGATGATCATCATACTTTCTTTTTGGTAGACATTGGCATATAGCTTGCCATCTACATATTCAAGTTCATTGGCCTTGTTAAAGATAGATTTGTCGGTAACGGTTTCTAAATACCCCTCTTCGACCAAAGTCTCAGGGTTTAGAAACCAGATTTTTTCGGTACCGTCGCTTTTGAAGATCTTGCTTCCATCATTGGCCAGACCCCATCCTTCTTTACTTTTTCCGTATTGAAAATTATCCAGTTTTTTAAAACCGTTTAGTTCATAGATGAAACCTGTTCGGCTTTGCCAGGTCAATTGATAGATCTTTCCGTTTAAGATGGTGATTCCCTCACCGAAGAAAGTATTATCCAAATCAATTTGCTGCAATACTTTGCCCGAAGCGTAATCGATTTTACGAAGCCATGATGTTCCATTTTTCCCCGTACTTTCATAAAGCGTGTCGTTGTGAAACTCCAAACCTTGGGTGTAGGCCTTTATATCGTGTGGGTACTCATTGACAATCTCGTAGGTGTAGACCTCAGGGGCCTGGGCTGAAAGGAGTTTTATTTTTTTTGATATTTCAACGGATGTACCCTCGTATTCGATAACCGCTTTTAAGACCTTGTTTCCTAATTTTGGTACATTGAAGGTAATCTTGTAATCGCTGACCGATAATTCTTGCCCGTCAATTGAGTAGGTGACCTTATCGATCGATTTCTCTTTTTTATTTTTTATACTGATGGCCGTGGTTTCATTCTGCTGAAACTGTTTTTTGTTTCCTTCTAGCTGAATATCAAAAAACGATGATGCAGGGGCGTTGCCTTCACCACAGGCGAGAAAGAACACTAAAAAAGAGCTTAGGGTAAAAAATTTGACGATGTTCATGTTAACTTGTTTAAAAGTATACGGTCTAACTTTCGAGCATAAACCGATAGGTTTTTCTAAATGGTTTTACAATCATATAGTGAGATCGTGATATGACAAAAGTAACACCAAACTTTGAACCTCAAACAATTTTGCAATAAAATTAAGAATGTAAACGATTGCCAAAGATTTAAAAGATTGTATCTTTGTAGTTGGCAAGTCCTACACGACCAGCTCCTGTAGAATCCCCCAGGGTGGGAACGCAGCAAGGGTATATGGTTGTAGCGGTGCGATGTAGGTAGCTTGCCTTTTTTTGTACCCGAAAGTTAAGGTTTATAGGTTGTTTACGTCTTATATGGTATATAAACGTTGTAGAAAAAAATCTACAGAAAAAATCTTCCAACCTTATGATTTATTTGTTATTTTGTAATGATTATGGAGCGTAAAGTTGTTCTTATTACGGGGGGGTCATCGGGAATTGGAAAATCTATAGGCCTATATCTTAAAACAAAAGGTTTTGTTGTCTACGGTACCACTCGCAAACTTGACGTCACCAAACAATCGACTACTTTCAAACTTCTTGAAATGGATGTCAGAGAACCACAAAGCATTCAAAATTGCATCAAAAAAATAGTAAATAAAGAAGGAAGGTTAGATGTTGTTGTAAACAATGCCGGCATCGGAATAACGGGCCCGATCGAAGAAACCCCGCACGAAGAGATACTTAAGGCTTTTGATACCAATTTCAATGGGCCATTGCATGTAATGAAAGCCGTTCTGCCTCAAATGCGCAAACAGCGTGGGGGTCTTATAATAAATATCACCTCAATTGCCGGTTATATGGGCTTGCCGTACCGTGGTATTTACTCGGCCACGAAAGGGGCGATCGAATTGATTACCGAAGCATTGCGTATGGAGACCAAAGATTTTGGCGTACATATCACTAATTTGGCTCCGGGTGATTTTTCTACCAATATAGCATCAGGCCGATACCATGCTCCAATTTTGAACGATTCACCCTATAAAATGCCCTATGCCAATACGTTGAAACAAATAAACGACGATGTTGATTCAGGTGAAGATCCCATTCAGGTCGCCCAAGCGATCTATAAGATCATACAAGCGAAAAACCCCAAAGTGCGTTATAAAGTCGGCTCTGCAATGCAACGTTTTTCTTTGTTTCTAAAGAATACATTGCCTGATAAATTATACGAGAAACTATTGTTGAACCATTATAAGTTGTAATTTCACGCGCTTTATAACGCATTTTTTACAGTTCGTAAAGAAGGTTCTTTTTAATCATAAATATAGTACACAATGAAATTTTTTATTGACACGGCCAATTTAGATCAAATACGTGAAGCGCAAGCCTTAGGGGTTCTTGACGGAGTAACCACTAACCCTTCATTGATGGCCAAGGAGGGAATAACCGGAAGAAACAACATCTTAAAGCACTATGTGGACATCTGCAATATCGTTGAAGGGGATGTCTCTGCAGAAGTAATCTCAACTGATTTTGAAGGTATGATAAAGGAAGGGGAGGAGCTGGTAGACCTACATGACCAAATAGTAGTTAAAGTACCTATGATAAAGGATGGTCTAAAGGCACTTAAATATTTTTCCGATAAGGGAATACGTACCAATTGCACCCTTGTTTTTTCAGTTGGTCAGGCTTTGTTGGCAGCAAAAGCAGGCGCTACTTATGTTTCCCCTTTTATCGGAAGGCTTGATGATATATCAACCGATGGTCTAAATCTAATCGCTGAGATTCGCCATATCTATGATAATTATGCCTTTGAAACGCAAATATTGGCGGCTTCGGTACGTCACACGATGCACGTTATCGATTGTGCCAAGCTTGGTGCTGATGTAATGACAGGGCCATTATCGTCTATCGAAGGCCTTTTAAAGCACCCCTTGACCGATATTGGGTTGGCCAAGTTCTTGGCAGATTACAAAAAAGGAAATTAAAGGAAAATTGTTTTTCTGAAAACATCAAACCCTAGAGCAATAGTTCTAGGGTTTTTTAGTTTAGAACGATGCGGCATACATGGTAGAAAATGCATCAACGATTACGGCATCATCGGTGATGATACATTTGTTGAGCGGGTAAATAATCAATGCCTTTGTCAGTTCGTCAAAATCATCAGCCTTGTATTGGTTGTCTTGATCGAGGTTCTTGTTCTCCATCATACCTTTCCAAGTGGCTTCATCGGTCTTTATGTTAATGCCGACAAAAGTGTAATCTTTTTTTGATGAGGTCAGTTGGGCCGCCCTTTTGACGATATTCTCAAAATGCTTTTTTTCACTGCCCGACCAAAAGTAAAATACCGCTTTTTTACCCTTGGCGATTTCTCTTAGAGAAACCCTTGCACCATTGACATTCGTGACATGAACATTCGGAATTTTTTTAAGGGGCTGAATATTGCTTATGCCCGTGTACAGCTCATCGATCTCTTCAATATGCCTGTTGTTACCTGATCGCAAATGAAAATCTTCAATGAAGGTTTTGTTGTTTTTTTCGGTATCATGGGCCAGTAAGAGGTAATTGAAGGCAACATTTCTAAAAAGAATGTCTTTTAGCTCGGTTTCTTTTACCAAGCTGTCGATCAAACTTAACTTATGCCGGTTGAAGTGAAGTTGGTTCTTGATTTCATTGTTCTTGATGGCACACTTACTGGTACAACCTGAATAGGCTAGATTTCTAATGTGCGATCTCATAAAATTGTAATAAGGCCTTAGGTAATTTAGATGGCCGTTATCAAAATCAATGTTCTTTCTGTAGGCATAAAAAACCCCTGAAAGTTCGTGCATGGTATTCTCCCCGGTAATTTTCCTGTGTTCGAAGAGGTATTTTTCTTTGTAATTGAAATAGGTGTAATCGATGCTCGCTGTTGCGATCTCTTTTGCCGCAGAAGACAATTCAACTTCGGAGTCCAATACATTTAAACCGGTAAGTTTTAGTTTCTGCAATGAATCTATATGCCTTTTAAATCGTTCAGGCTTCATGGCATACGAATCGTAGATTATTTTTCCTTCGCCCTCGTTCACCAAAAAGAGGTCTAGCAGAAAATTATTGATTTCAGATCCAGAACCTGAGAAAACCATTGACTCATCAAAATCAATGGTATTGAGCCTGACCAAAAGACTATCACCTTTTTCTAAAAAAATATATTGATATTCAGGGGCATGGTTAAAGTGGTGCAGACCTTCGGTAATCGAATCGAGTTCAAAAGCGAATCGATTGTTTTTATCCAATTTAACCGAATCCAAAACCGTCTCGCCCTTATAGAGCACAACGTACTTGCTAGTTGGGTTTACAATTTCTCCAGCAAAAAAAACATGGGATGATTTTTTATCTCCTTTACTGCAGGTTGCTAAAACCAAAAGAAATAGATAACGTAAATTTTTATTCATATAAGAATATCTATTGTACGGTTGCAAAGCTAATGAACCCCTGTATTCATTGCTGTTAATAGGGCGTTAAAAATT
>CAZEUV010000106.1:0-10523 GCA_964515285.1 uncultured Maribacter sp.
CACTGGTTTGACTGTGTGCTCTGGCCTCTAATAATTGCCCTAATAAAACTAAGGTCAGTATTACGGTAACCGCTTCAAAATATACAAATACAGTTCCGCTTTCGGTTTTAAATTGGTCTGGAAAAACATCTGGAAACAACAAGGCAAAAACACTAAACAGAAAGGCAACTCCTGCACCAATACCAATTAAGGTAAACATATTTAAATTCCACGTAATAATAGATTTGTAAGCACGTTCAAAAAACATCCATGTTGCATAAAACACTACTGGAAGCGAGAGTGAAAACTGAATCCAGTTCCAAATATTTTGCGAAAACACTTTGGCTAGCGGATTCCCTGGAATCAATTCGCCCATGGCAATGATAAAAATTGGAACTGTAAATGCAACCGCAAGTTTGAATTTTTTTAATAATTTTTGATAGGTTTTATCTTCTTCGCTTTCTGTTGGTTCCATTGGTACTAAATCCATACCGCAAATTGGACAACTTCCCATTTCGTCTCTAATAATTTCAGAATGCATCGGACAGGTATATTGTGTCATGGGGCTTGCCGAAAGATTTTGTTCCCTGACCAAGTCCATTCCACAAATAGGGCAATCGCCAAATTCGTCATAGGTTTTGTCACCTTCGCAATGCATGGGGCAATAAAAGGTGCCTTTGCCTTTGGGTTTTTCTTCTTCCTTTTTTTTGGGGTGATTATGCTCAGCATGATTATGGATACTGTACGTACCTCCATTTTTTTTCAAAGCTTCTTGAAACTTTTCGATGGGCAGGTGATTTTCCATTTGTACGATAGCTTCGGCTTTTTCCAAATCGATTGAAACCATTGTCACACCTTCAACTTTAGAGAGTGTTTCCGCTACGTGGTTCCTACAGCCATTGCAGGTCATTCCATGTATATGATAGGTGTGTTTCATGATTTACTTTTTAATGGTTTCCGTAACTTTTCCGCATTTCAACATCTTCTCTCCATAGTACGGGTTTCGAATTTCCGCTACATTAGAAATCCAATACCCTCCTTTTCCTTCAAAGGCCATTGGACAGAATTGTTTGTAAACCGAACCTTCAGAAATGGATTCCTTGAACAGCGGTTCTACCTTCATTGTAAATTCTGAAAACAGTTCGCGCTGTTTTTCTATGTCGCCTGCGTCGGCCATCGCCAAAGCCATTGACTTCATTCCTTCACGCTCTTCGGAAAAACTTTCGGCAAGGTTTCTGGCTGCCGTTTGCACTCCGTCAGCATCTGAATTGACCAATGCCGTTCTTATCCGCTGGTAGTTATGGAAAACTTTTTCGGTCATTCCGTCAGAGAAAGAAGCATCGGCAATATCCACAGTTTGCTGTGTAGCTTGTTCTATTTCTTTCGGCGTATTGATTTCCGCATCTTGTTTGTTCTTCGTTTTCTCACCGCAGGATACCATGGTAATGACAAAGGCCGTTGTAATGGTTAAAAGTTTACTCTTGTTTATAAGGCTTGTGTTTTTGAGTTTCATACTTATTGAATTTATATTAGAAAATAACTATCAGGGGTTATCCCGTTTTTTACTTGTGCTGAACCTGCCGGCAGGCAGGTTCATTTCAGTATTGATTCGTTAAATAGTTGATGAGCGCAATTTGCGAATAGTAGTTTTTGAGCGACTCAATTTGCTTCTTTTGAAATTTCAATTGCAATTCCTGAATATCCAATACATCGTTAAAATCGATAGTTCCCGTTTCGTAATTTTTAATCAAGATTTCCTCGGCATCCTTGGCTTTGTTCAGGTTTTTCGCTTGAGTGTTAAATTTGATTCTAGCCGCTTTCTTGTCGTTTATGGAAGTGGTTAAAATTGTTTCAAGTAAATTTTTCCGATTGGCTTTCTGTGCATTGATTTCTTCCCGTCGCAGTTCGTTCTGTACTGAACGGGATTTATACTTATTGCTAAAAATGGGAATGGACAGGGAAACCATAGGCATCAAAATATCTTTTCCGTTATCGCTAAAAGTCATGCCCGGCCTATCGGCAACAGGAATATAATCCAGTCCGAAACCAAGATTGGGATTTGCTTCTTTTTGGTTCAAAATTTCCGATTGTGTTACGGATTCGTAAAGCCTATCGTATTTTTCAAGTTCAGGATGCAGTTCAAATTCTACGGTTATCCGTTCCGTTTGATCATCAATGGCCAAGCTATCTGCAAGGTCAATGGCACGTTTTTCCTCTCGGTTCAGCAGCTTGTTGAAAACACTTCGTTCTGATAAATACTCCTGCATCAACACCTCATTTTGCTCTTGCAGTTCATTTTGACGAATTTGCAAACGCAGCACATCCACGGCCGATGCGTTGCCCACTTCCACAGAGGTCAAAGCCAATTTCTCATAGGTTTTCAGGAGTTGGGCATTATCATTCAAAACCTCTTGCTTTTTCTTGATAGCGTAAAGTTTGTAATAAGATCGGGATACCGATAACCGCAGTTTTCGTTTTGTAATGACAATATCCAAATAATCGACTTCGGCCAAAGAACCGGCGTAATTCTCCCTAGCGGTTATCGTGCCGAACCACGGAACCATCTGTTTGACCGAAAACCGTGCCTTTTGTGCACCTGTACGGGTTTCCGGCTCACTGATAAAAACCCCCGCGCTTACCTCTGTATTGGGCAACACATCGGCTTCTGCCACTTTTTCTCTTGAGATATCGTATCGTATTTCAAATGCCCGCACCTCAGGATTATTAGCTTCCGCCTCTTGAATATAGGATTCCAAAGTCTGTCCATTTGCATGACACATCGTTAATAGTACTATCAATATACTTCCTGTTTTCTTCATCGCTTTACGTTTTTAAGTTGCCATTCGCTTTTCCAACTATACAGCACCGGAACCACTAGCAGGGTTATCAGGGCAATCAACATTCCCCCAAAAGATGGGATGGCCATGGGAATCATAATGTCACTTCCCCTACCTGTAGAGGTCAAAACGGGCAACAATGCTAAAATAGTGGTGGCCGTTGTCATCAAACAAGGGCGTATTCGTTTTTCCCCGGCTTCTACAACCGATGCCCTGACCGCTTCTAAAGTATCAGGTTTGTTCCGCTCAAAAGTCTGGGTCAGATACGTGGCCATGACGACTCCATCATCCGTTGCGATACCGAAAAGCGCAATAAAACCTACCCATACGGCCACACTTAGATTGATGGTATGCATTTGAAACAAATCGCGAAGGTTTTCTCCAAAGAAGTTGAAGTTCAAGAACCAATCTTGACCATAAAGCCAAATCATCAAAAACCCTCCGGCGAAGGCCACGGCGATTCCTGTAAATACCATTAGGGAAGTTGTAACCGAACGGAACTGGAAATACAAAATCAAAAAGATGATGAGCAAGGCCAAAGGCACAACCACGGATAAGGTTTTTTCAGCTCGTAACTGATTTTCATAGGTTCCCGTAAATTGGTAGTTGATACCTTTCGGCACTACCAATTCTCCATTAGCAATTTTTTCTTGGATAAGGGCTTGGGCGTTTTCTACCACATTCACTTCAGCAAAACCGTCCAATTTGTCGAACAGCACATAGCCCACCAAAAAAGTATCCTCACTTTTGATGACCTGTGGCCCTTTTTCATAACGGATAGTGACCAATTCGCTCAACAGAACGGGACTGCCTTTGGCAACTGGAACGTAAATATTTTTGATGTCCGTCGGATTCTCCCGTAGCTCCCTCGGATAGCGTACCCTTACCCCATAACGCTCCCTTCCCTCGACCGTCTGCGTTATGGTCATTCCACCAACAGCAACCTCTAAGACCCTTTGTACATCTTCGATGAGGATTCCGTATCGGGCCAATTGTTCTCGGTCAATATCAATCAACAGATATGGTTTGCCCACAATCCTATCGGCAAAAACAGCCTCTTTCTTGACCCCTTCAGCTTCTTTTAAAATGTTTTCCAACTTTACTCCGAAGGCTTCGATCTGTCTTAAATCCTGACCTTTGACTTTGATGCCCATTGGTGCACGCATTCCTGTCTGTAGCATGACCAATCGGGTCTCGATAGGCTGTAATTTAGGAGCGGATGTTACTCCTGGTAATCGGGTTACACGTACGATTTCATTCCAAATATCGTCAGGGGATTGAATTTCAGGTCGCCAATTTCGATAGTACTCTCCATCGGCATCCTTTATCAAATTTTCAAAAACAATTTCTGAAAAATCGACCATATCTGATGCTGTGTGTTCCTTAATATCTTCATCAACCGCCGTATTTGGGTTTAATAGGAATTTGCCATTGTTCAAAGCAAATAGACCATCTTCGTTTACTTTAAAGCGTTGCCGTTTCCTTTTTTCATTCCGCATATATTCGGATTTGTACTGAATGATGTTTTCGTACATAGATAAAGGTGCGGGGTCTAGAGCAGATTCTGTTCGCCCTGATTTTCCAACTACTGTTTTGATTTCAGGAATACTGGCCACGGCCATATCCAACTGTTGCAACACCCGTTTATTTTCTTCAACACCGGCATGCGGAAGCGAAGTAGGCATTAATAGAAAAGAACCTTCGTTCAGGGCAGGCATAAACTCTTTGCCCGTATGCTGCATAATAAGCACTCCAAAAACAACAATGACAGTAGGAATGGAAAGAAACAATAGTTTGTTCTGTAATGCCCATCGTAAAATATGGGTATAGTACTTTCTAAAAGTTATAAATACGGCCAACAGTCCAAAGCACATCAAACACACAAAAATCAGGTTCATAAAAATGCTTCGGTCAAAGCCTAACGGCCGCCAATAAGTTGCCAGGAGAAATACGATGGCCGTAGCGGAAATAATGATGTTCAAAAGGCTTGCCTGTTTTTCAGAAAGGGAAAATTTGTTGAACAACTGTCCTCCCAGTTCAGCGTTCTTTAAGGGTCTTACCGTTCCAAATGCCATTAGCACAAGTCCTAGCCAATAGCCATATACTAATGCTATAAGTCCTAGAATGATAAGTAATATGCTAAATACATACCCCATAACACTCTTACTTTGTTTCTTTCTAAAGAGAAAAGCGGCAAAAGGTGGTATGAGAAACAAGGCCACGATAATCGATGCGGTCAATGCAAAAGTCTTGGCAAACGCCAAAGGCTGGAACAGTTTCCCCTCGGCACCTATCATCGTAAATACCGGAACAAAACTGATTATGGTGGTCATGACCGCGGTTAGAATGGCTCCTGATACTTCTGCCGAAGCATTATATACGACGGTATTTATGGGAAGGTTATCATCATTTTCATCGAGATGCCGAACGATATTTTCGGAGAGGATGACCCCGACATCGACCATAGTGCCGATGGCGATGGCAATACCCGAAAGCGCCACAATATTGGCATCGACCCCAAAAAGTTTCATTGCGATGAAGACCATCAGTACCGCTACGGGCAACAGTCCTGAAATCAAGATAGAAGCCCGAAGGTTGAACATCATTATAACGATGACCAAAATGGTAATCAAGATTTCCAAAGTCAATGCCTCGTTAAGTGTTCCCAAGGTTTCTTGAATCAATTCGGTGCGGTCGTAAAAGGGAACAACCGTTAGTTGCGAAGTACGGCCATCGCTCAATACCTTTGACGGCAACCCTGAACTGAGTTCCTTGATCTTGTCTTTTACATCGTTGATGACCTCCAATGGATTCGCCCCATATCTGGCCACAACAACACCGCCCACAACTTCAGCCCCCTCCTTATCAAGAATACCGCGCCGAACAGCTGGACCTAGAGAAACGTTGGCAATATCTTTGATACGAATCGAAGTGTAATCCTCAGAAGTAACTACGGCATTTTTAATATCATCTAGTGACTCTACATAACCAAGACCTCTTACCAAGTACTCCGCTTGATTGATTTCCAAGGTCTGTGCTCCAATATCGCGATTGCTTTGCCTCACGGCATTCACTACTTGATAAAGGCCAATATTGTACTGCTTCATCATTTCAGGATCCACATCAATTTGGTATTCCTTAACATAGCCACCTATGGAAGCCACCTCAGAAACCCCACTCGCTGCTGACAAGGCATATTTGACGTAATAATCTTGAACGCTCCGCAGTTCCTGTAAATCCCAACCACCTGTTACATTCCCTTCTTCGTCCCTACCTTCCAAGGTATACCAGAAAATCTGTCCTAGCCCTGTTGCATCGGGGCCCAAAGATGGGTTCACTCCATCTGGCAAAAGATTACTTGGTAATGAATTCAATTTTTCAAGGATTCTACTGCGGCTCCAGTAGAATTCCACATCCTCTTCAAAAATGATATAGATGCTGGAGAAACCAAACATGGAGGAACTACGTATTGTTCTAACTCCAGGAATACCCAATAAGGAGGTGGTCAATGGATAGGAAATTTGGTCTTCGATATCCTGCGGAGAACGTCCTGCCCACTTGGTGAAAACGATTTGTTGGTTCTCGCCGATATCAGGTATTGCATCTACCGCAACAGGATTTCTCGGCAGAAAGCCCGTATCCCAGTTAAAGGGAGCATTGACGGTGCCCCATGCCACAAATAACAAGAGTAACAGTACCGCTACCAATTTGTTCTCGATAAGAAATTTGATGCCTTTGTTCAGCATAAGCATTGATTATTAAACATTTAGAAAGTGCGTTGGATGAAACCACGCAAACAACAGGTTTAACCCAAGAACAGCAATGGCCGTTGGGCTTATTTTCTAAAGTTTAAAAATCAAATGAGAAAAGTCTGATCTAGAATTTGGATATCCCGTATCAGGGGAGGGGGCGATTTATCTTTAAAGGGAGTCCTATTTTCGTCAAACCCTTCAAACAGATCTATATAGGTATAGACGAAAGAAGCAACAAATAACTGTTGGTCAAAAGTAAGCTGGTCGAACGAAATTTCCAGGTCATCCTGACCTTCAACAACAACTTCTACATCTGAACAGCAGTCCATTTCCACATCCATCACGGCACATTCGCTTGACGATTTTGATATATCGGCCTTCATCATACAGGTATCTACCTTATCGGAAAAGCTGAAATCTACCAAATCGTCTCCGCAATAGTGCATGTCCATAGAAAAGGACATTGTGGAGAACAGCACTAGAAGTGCCATTGCCATAGATACGATTTTGCGTAAAAGTTCTTTCATCACTGCAAAAATACAAATTATCGAGTCAGTTCAATTGCATTGCTTTCATATTAACGAAAATTTAAGTCGAATCGTATTCCTTTTTTCATCAAAAAATTGCGCTAAAACAAAAGAGCGGCCATTCATACCAATAAATATAAATAATCCATTTCAAAGCATAAATAGTCCATTTTAGAACACATAATGTCATTACATCTTTGCATTGTCAATAATGACCTATTTAATATTCATTAAAAATGAAAGAAAACAAGACAGTCAAATTTATTGTGCCAACAAGGGAAAATGTATCAGAAAGCAATCAAATTCTTTTTGATAATCTAAAAAAGGCAGTAGGCTTTGTACCCAATATGTATGCTTTTTTTGCTCACTCACCAACTGCTTTAAGTGACTATTTAACACTTCAAAACAGAAAAAATTCTTTAAATAATAAAGAAAGAGAAGTAATCAATTTAATCGTAAGCCAACTAAATGGCTGTGATTATTGTAAATCTGCACATACTGAGGTAGGTAAAGTGGTAGGCTTTACAGAAGAAGAAATATTTGAGATCAGAAGAGCAAATATTTCATTCAACACCAAATTAAACGCACTCGTTCGACTTACGAAAGAAATCGTTGAACAAAAGGGAAAAGTGTCCGATGAAACAAAATCAACCTTTTTCAATGAAGGGTACAACACAGAAAACCTAGTAGATACCGTAATGACCATCGGAGATAAAATAATGACCAATTATTTATTCGCATTGGTTAAAGTGCCTATTGATTTTCCAATGGCAAAACCTTTATAAACACAAATAGAATGGAAATAAGCGAAGGAATACATCATTTTGATTGCGGCCCGTTCAATTGGTACCTGATCGAAGAAGAAGGAAGACTGACATTGGTAGATGCAGGGTTTCCTGGTCATTATAGTATTTATAAAAAAGGACTTGAAAGCTTAGGTAAAACAAGTAAAGACATTGAAGCCATTGTATTAACCCATGCTCACGCAGACCATATTGGTTTTGCCGAAAAAGTCAGAAAAAAAACAGGCATTCCTGTTTATGTGCATAAAGAAGATGCAAAAATGGCGAGCAAACCATTACAATTACCTTGGGTCGGGCTACTGTCAAATGCCTGGAGAGCCTATACTGCAAAAATGTTAGGCGTAGCAATCGTAAATGGCGTATTCACTTTACCGTATTTAACAAAAGTTGAAACTGTTGAAGATGGACAAGTGTTGGATATACCGGGAAGGCCAAGAATAATACATACACCTGGGCATACCGATGGTGAAATTTCGTTGTTAATGGAAGACCGAAAAGTAATCATTACCGGAGATACGATCGTTACAAGAAATTTATTGACGGGAGAAGTCGGCAAACCGCAAATTGTAAATCCGATTTTGACAAACAACTACAAACAAGCCCACAGAACTTTAGATTTATTAAGGGAAATAGGAGAAGTAACTATGCTATCAGGACATGGAACACCTTGGATCGGTGATATGAACGATGCCGTAAATATCGCTCTAGAAAATAGCATCAAAAAACACTTAAAATAACAGATAGTTAAAAATATAATCGTGCCGTACGTTAATTTTAAGATTACAGACGAAAACGTTACCAAAGAACAAAAAGCCCAACTTATAATAGGTGCAACTTCGCTATTGCAAAAGGTACTCAACAAAAACCCTGCAACAATATTTGTCATTATCGATGAAGTGAAAACCGATAATTGGGGGATTTCAGGAGAGCAAGTAACCGAAAGAAGAAAACGAAAAAAGTAAGTATATTACCTTTGCACTATGAATGAACAAAACGTATTCACCTTAATCAATCAACAAGATGGAAATCTTGCATTTAAACTATTTTCATTTGACAACAACAGTCATTTTGATCATTTGCAACGCAATAATTTTTACACTATAATTTGGATAAAAGAAGGTGATGGACTTTTAAAAGTAGATTTTTCGGAATACGCATTTCAAAAAGGCACATTTTTTGCCTTTTCGCCTTTTCAACCTTTTATGTTTTCCACTGATAAAAAAATAAGGGGCATAGCCATTCAGTTTCATTCTGATTATTATTGCATTCACCGAAACCCTACAGAAACCAATTGCGACACCGTTCTTTTCAATAATATTTATCAAGCCCCATTTTTCAAAGTTGAGGAAAAAATGGAGGAAAAATTTAATTTTTTAGTGGAGCAATTGAAATCTGAATTTTCAAATGACGAAAACCAAGGCTATGAGTTACTTGTCCCTAATTTAAAAGTGTTTTTGGGCAATGCCTCAAGAATCAAGGCAAAATCTCAAATCGAAAAACCTAAATTTACAGATACCAAAACCCCTTTTGTTCTCCGAAATCTAAAAAGTGAAATTGAAACCAATTTCAAAAAGAAACATTCTGCAAGTGATTATGCCGATTTATTGAACATTTCATCAAACGCCTTGGCAAAATTAGTAAAATCGCATTATAACAAAACACTCACAGAACTAATAACCGAACGAATAATTATCGAGGCAAAACGCGAATTGTACATGACCACCAAACCAATAAAGGAAATTGCTTGGTCATTAGGTTATAATGATGAGTTTTATTTTAGCAGATTGTTTAAAACGAATACCAATATTGCTCCACAAATGTATCGAGATACAGTTGGCTTTGGCAAAGCAGAACTTAATTGAACACAAGAAACCAACTATTACAAAAGAACAAAAAAAAGTAGGCAGGTGGCACTATGCTAAATTAATTTTAATCAGCCTATTTAATGATTTCGTATGGTTGTTTTTAAAAGAAAATTGTAATTTTATCTCGGCACCAAAGTCAACTACCTGTAAAATTAAAAAGCAAGCATTTCAAAAGCCTTACCCTCTCCATATACCAGTACCACAATATGTTCGCTAACCTAAAACCACAAATAAGCCGTATTCTCAGCAACCAGCAATTTGCTATAAACGCACGGCTACAACAAGTATGCGAACTATTAAAAGAAAACGTGGCCCACTATGATTGGGTGGGTTTTTACTTTGTGAACGAAAACAAAACCGAGCTGAAGTTAGAGTCTTATGCAGGTGAGCCTACAGACCACACTATTATCCCCTTCGGAAAAGGTATTTGTGGCCAAGTTGCCCTATCGAACCAAAACTTTGTGGTACCCGATGTGCAGGCTCAAGATAATTACATTGCCTGTAGCATTACGGTGAAATCTGAAATCGTGATTCCCCTGTTTTTAAATGGGAAAAATATCGGTCAAATCGATATTGATAGCAATTCCCCCGATCCCTTCACAAAAGAAGATGAACGGTTTTTAGAGTTCGTAAATCGACAAGTGGCAGAGATCCTGTAGAAAACCGTTCAAAACTTTATTGGTTTTGTTGATAACCTGATTGATTTTTAAACGTTAAAAAAATTACTTTTGCTTGCTCACCATAACAACTGCAATTACCT
>CAZEUV010000107.1:0-10482 GCA_964515285.1 uncultured Maribacter sp.
TATTTCTTTACCGCTACAACATGATTTATGAATTTTGAGCATAACCTCATGATGTAGGTCATGGGCTGTGGTTGCATCACCCAGTTTTTTCAACATATAGTATTTCAGGTCTTCTTCGAATTGCATCCACAGTTTCCAGACTTGCTCGTATTTTGTTATTTCCATTTTTTTAGTTGATAGGTATTTTCACTTAGAGCACTCGTCTTGAGTTATTCTTTTCTAAAAGTAGTGATTCTTCCGAAGAAAAAACACTGAAAAATCTCGATTAAAAACCTATGAAATCGATGAGTTGTTTTTAGTACTCAATGCGGTCATCGAGCTTTTTAATCACTTCATCTTGATTCTTGCCGAATAGCGAATAGAATTGAACTTCAGCGAGTTATAGCTCTTTTTTGGTCAACACGCGGTTATCTTTATATAACCCAAATCAATACAATGAAGTTTATTTTAACCATGCTATTCGTTCTTTCGTTCGTGACTGTTTCTCATGCAAATATAGAAAATGGTCAGCGACACCCTAATCTTAATATCGAAGGCCATGATCAAATTGAATTTTTTAAAATGGGTGTTATTTTGGATAGTGGCATTGTTATTGCTACCAATCATATTGAAAATGAAACAGCGAACAAAAACAGTATTGCTCGCTTATACAAATTCAAAAACTCTAGAATAAAAAAAGCTTTGGCTTTTACAACTAAACGAGATAAGGCCAAAATGGCTTAAAATATAAAAACATTGTCTAAAACCTATTTACCATGATTTTATTTACACTATTGATTCCCGCAATTTTATTAGGTACTTTGATCTTTGTTTCAAAGAAGCCAAAGGCTACTTTACGACCTATAAAAGTTAGGGTTCGCAGGTAATACTGCCTGTACTATTTTTTACTCCTTGATTCCGGGTTGCACTATTTTGTATCCTGTTTTTGATTTTTCGGTGGCTACCATTTCCTTTACTTCTTGTAGTAGGGCTTTTGCATCGTAGATGACCCCATCTTTAATGGTGTATTTTACTCCGCCTTCGCGAATTACTTTATTATCCTTGGTCAGTTTTATGGCACCTGTGCCATACAATACCTTTATATTTTTTAACGGATTTGCGTCTACGATGACAAAATCGGCAAGTTTACCAATGCCCACGGATCCGATCTTATCATCCATATCTAAAGCTTCGGCACCGTTTAAGGTTGCAGACCGAATGACTTCTAAGGGGTGGAAACCTGCCTCACGTATCAATTCAAGTTCACGTATATAAGCAAAACCGTACAATTGAAATATAAAACCAGAATCGGATCCAGCGGTCACGCGCCCACCTCGATTTTTGTATTCGTTGATGAAGGTCATCCATAGTCTGTAATTTTCTTTCCAGGCCACTTCTTGTTCGGTACCCCAATCGTGCCAGTAAGATCCGTGCGATATTTTACTGGGTTGGTAAAAATTCCATAAAGAAGGTAAGGTATAGTCTTCGTGCCATTCAGCGCGTCTTGCACGTTGCAGGTCACGGCTGGCTTCGTAGATATTGAACGTAGGGTCTAAGGTGAAATCAAGTTCTAAGAGTTCGGTCATCACCTTTTCCCAATGTTCTGAATAGGGTTTCGCTGCCTGCGCCCATAGTTTTCCCGCATTTTCGAAACGATCTTGTTCATTCTGGTAATTGTAATCCAACGGGTAATCTTGTACGGTACGGTCATTGAACAGGGCTTCGGGCAGTCCGTACCAATGTTCCATACTAGTGAGTCCGGCTCGGGCAGAATTCAAGACATTCCAACGAGCCACGCTCAACTGCGCATGGTGACAAGCAGAACCTAATCCCAATTTTTTGTTCTCTTCAAGGGCAGCGGCCATAATTTCAGGTTCGGCCCCAAAAAACTTAATGCCATCTGCCCCTTTTTTTGCATTAGCACGAACCCATTCACGTGCTTGCTCGGTAGTGGAAATCGGAATATCGTTCAGGGGATTAAAACCTTCGCTCGTTTGCCCAAAAATGGTGTAACTGATAATTCGTGGTGCCACGATCTCATGTCTTTCGCTTTTCCGTTTCAGATCTAAGGACCATTCTATACTTCTTCCACCAACTTCTCTGACCGTGGTTATTCCGTGAGCCATCCATAGTTTAAAAACATAATCGGGTTCAGCACCCTGGGCGACCCCGCCAATATGCCCGTGCATATCGATAAAGCCGGGCATTAGGTACATACCGTTACAATCGAGCTCCTTACCGCCTGACTTCAGTTTAGGTCGTTTTGAGGAATCGATCGGCATACCGGGATAACCGACCACCTGAATTTTTTTGATGATATCGTTTTCTACAACAATATCGATCGGCCCTTGTGGCGGTGCTCCGTTACCGTTAATGAGCATTACCCCGCGAATTATCAATTGAGTGTGTGGGCCATCACCCTCTGCACTTTGAGCGGTACTATTTACGCCCCATAAAAAAAAGATAGTCGCTAATACTGTCAGTTTAGTTTTCATTGTATTGTTTTGTTTTCACGTTGCATTAATCTTTGTTTAATGGAAAGCCCTTAAAATAAATTCTTAACGGGAGTTTTTAGAAGGCACATTGATTTTATCCCCTAAAAACAAGGCATTCAAGAACAGACGGTTCGTACCGTACCAAGAACCCCTAAAATTGGGATTGTCGGCAAACATAATGACCCGGCCACTACCTACTTTGCTCACTATGAGCGAGGCCGACGGTTTTAGGTATTCCTCCATATTTTTTTTAGTGACAAAACCATCGATCAACGGATTTTTAGCGTATTTCGCAACGGTCGCATATTCATTTTTGCTCGGTACTAACCATACCGTATTGTTTTTGTATACGGGTATATTCGTATCATGGTACCCGAAGGCCAGAGGGTGGGTAGTATCTAGGTCTACTTTTAAAATAACACCACCTACGCTCTCTTTTCCAAGATTTTCACCCGCGTCAACATACGGTTTACGAACTGCGATTTTGGTGGAATCCTTATTGATGGAATCTTTCTCTACATTGGTCAATTTTTCTTTGACCAGCTTTTTTTCTATGGCCCATTTAGAGGCCGTACCTATGGTAATCAATGTATTGCCCTTACTGACCCAAGCCTTTATTTTTTCCTGTTGTTTTTTTGTCAGATCATAACGGCCCGATACCATGACCAAAGTGGTGTACTTGTCAAAGTTGGTTCGATTGAAATTGCGCATCGGTATTTTACTGATGGGCATGTTCATACGGGTATCAAGAAGATGCCAAACCTCGCCTGCTTCATAAGAGCGTGTGTCATTACCAATGAGCATTGCCGCCTTTACTTTTTTCAAAGGTTTAATGTAGCGGCTTCCCAAATCGACGCCCTTTAGGCTATAGCCCGAGTTAACAGCATACATGGGTACTTGATATTTTTTTTGAGCTTTTTTAAGTAAGGTATACACTTCTTTCGAATTTTTCTTTTGAAGGGATACAGGAACGACCAAAGCACCATAATTGAGCGGTTTCGAATTACCGCTTCCACTTACTTTAACAGTGAACGGTTTGAAACTAGATGATATCACCAATCCGTTTTCCTGTAAGTAATTGAGTGCTGCCGGAGCATTGTAATCATCCCAGTCAATGACATAGGCATACTTTGATTCTTGTATAGGGGAAACAGTCACCAGATTATCGGTGTTCGCTACTTTCTCGCCCTTGTTCAACGAAGATATAGCCTTGTATTTCATATTGTAAAAATTCGCGACCGACCATGCCGAAGCATCGTAATAAACGCTATCACGATATTTTGAATAGGTTTCGAACATTGTTTGCACCATACGGTACTGTGCTTGCTTCGTAGGTACGACATAACGATTGCCAGACCTGTACACATCGATTTCGTGAACCAATAATTTATCGATGAATGCCTTGGTTCGGTTTTGATCGTAATCATCTCCAAAAGAGTATCCGCGTATTTTACTTTTTGCGGCCTTGGCCAGTCCGCTTTTAAAGAAACTCTGCTGATACTTGTTCATATAGGCCTTGTTTGCAACAGCGGCTTTTATCGTAGTGATACTAGAAGTATATTGATTTCGGATAGTAAATGGAAAGGTGATTTTACCAAAGGCCGTTTTTTGTTCATGCCCCCGTGAGCTGGCCTGTTCGAATAACAGAGCCAATGCGCCTTGTAGGTCAGGGTACGAAGAACCGTAACCAGGATAAGTGCCATCAAACACCTCTTTGGTGAAGTAAAAGGAACCTATACTATCAAGTGCCTTTGCGAATTCAGCCCCGAACATAGTATTGAGGTCTTCGTAATTCTCTTTGGGCATAATAGGGTTCAAAGAGCCGTTGGCCTTCATCGGTTCAAAAAAATAGGAAGCATTTGTCCCCATTTCATGAAAATCGGTCACAACGTTAGGGTACCATTCGTGGTACCATTGCAATTTCCCCCTACTCTCTGGGTTAACGGCCAGTAACCAATCACGGTTCAAATCGAACCAATAGTGATTTGTTCTTCCACCGGGCCAGTATTCGTTATGCTCTGCATCTTGTGGATCGGCAACATTCGGTTTTCCTTGATAGGTATTTGCCCATTGGGTGTGGCGATCGCGCCCATCAGGGTTGATGGTCGGATCCAGAAAAATGATGGCATTTTTCAAGTACTTCAATATTTCAGGGTTATCTGATGCCACCAAGGTATAGGCCATCAACAGCGCAGCTTCTGAACTTGAAGGTTCGTTGCCATGAACATTATATGCCAAATTGATAAAAATAGGAACATCCCCATAATTGGAAACATTTTTGGCAGGATCCGTAAACAAGAGATGCTGTTGTTTTAGATTATCGAGATTAGACAAGTTCTCAGGACTTGTAATTGTCAATATAACCAATTTACGGCCTTCATGGGTTTTTCCGTACTGATAGATAGATGCTCTATCTGATGTTTCGGCCAATTTTGTCAAATACGCCACAATCAGATCATGTCGCGTATGATGTTCACCAATGCCATACCCCAAAAATTCTTCAGGACTTGTTATGGTTTCGTTAAATGGATGGAATTTTTCAAAAAAGTAATCTTGTGCCTGAACGATGGTACCCAAAAACAGCACCAAAAGGAGTAATTTTTTCTGCATGAAAATGGTATTTGAATTAGTCGTTTAAATATAGGGATAATACCTTACTAATAGGGCTAGCAGAACAAGGTTTTTATGAATACCAATGAATTATGAATACAGTTCAACAAAGTAGGTATGGTTGATCACATCAGAAAAACTAGACTTCTAAAAAAATCAAGCTAAAGAGGGAATCTTTTGTTTTATTTCCTTAAACTTTACAATGTAGTGCGTTCCTTTCTTACTAAGATCCTTGATTATCGATCCACGAAGTTGTCGGGCGAGATTGTGTATTAGTTTTAGACCAAGAGATTTGGTGGTCTTAAAGTTGATGGTCTCTGAATAGCCAACTCCATTGTCTCCAATATTCAGTAGGTACTCATCATAGTCTCCCTTTCTCAACTTTATGAAAATATGTCCTTTGCTGTCATCAACAATACCATATTTTAAGGCATTGGTAACGGCTTCGTTAATTAAAAGGCCAAGCGGAATAGCGGTATCGATATTCAATCGTACATCGGGTATATCTATATCAAGGGTAATATTTCTACTTGTACCCTTTATCGATCGCACCAAATACTCGGCGAGCTCTTGTACGTACGATTTATAGCCGATTTTAGAAATATCATCTCGCATATACAGCATTTCATGTACCATGGCCATTGAAATCACTCTATTCTGACTGTTCTTCAATATTTCTTTAACATCTTTGTCATTACTATTTCTAGCCTGCAGGCTCAGTAAACTTGAAACGGTCTGTAGATTGTTCTTTACCCTGTGGTGTACTTCTTTAAGCAAGGTTTCCTTTTCATCGATTTTTTCTTCGAGCTGATCTTTGGTTTTATGTAGGTTGTGGTGCGCATGAAGTAAGTTTTTTCCAAATACCCCGCCCAAAATATATACAGAGAACAATATGCTCAATAAGGCGAAAATATCTTTGGAATGTTCGGGTACAACGTTGGTTACGAAGCTGAAATCTGCAATACTCTGAGAATAAATGAGCACTATAATCAAAAGATTCAAATTTAAATACAATGAACCATAGGCTTTTGTGGTAACGTAACCGGCAACCACTATAAGTGCAAGAACAAAAATAAACGGACTATTGATGCCCCCACTGTACAAAGTGATAATGATAGCCCCGGCAAGGGTCAAAATAGAAACTACATTGTAGGTGATTGTCAAATTTTTATGGTAATAATAGAGTATGGTGCTTATTAGGTTCAGCACGCCAAAAGTGAGAAAAACGAAAGGGATAACCCTGGTAATATCAATAAGAAATAGGCATATACACGCAAAAACCAATGAAAACGCCGATGTGAAATAATTGACTTTAAGAACTAAACGTGCCTTGCTTTCCAGCCTTTCTTCCAGTTTCTTACTTTTTTGCATGATGCAATTTTAAATAAATGGTTTTCTAAAGCGGGTCGATTATATGTAATACCTATTTAACCATAAAATGGTTAAATAGGTATAAAAGAAAGTTTGGTGCTGTAAATCTAAAAATGTTTTCGCAAATATTCGAATTTATGGCAAGTATAATTTTTCATACTAAAGTTTCAAAAAAACAGGTATATACTTCCTAATTGGCTTGGCGGCTCTTATTTACTAATAAATCAAGGAGTTACGAGCGTACTACTTTGGGTTTTAGATTGGTCAGATCAGCTATTTTAATAGCCTTTCCACTTTCTATACTCCGCCTTGCGGCAATGCCTATAAGAATAGACATGGCACCATCGCGAACACCAGCGGTTCTACCAAATTCGTCTTCTACATCAGGAGTTTTGAAGATTTTGTCTTGCAAGCGTTTGTCTCCGCCACCATGGCCCGATTTTTCTGAAATCACATCCAAGGTCTCATATTCGCTCCAAAGCTTATGTACTATAATAGGTTCGATATCAAAGGCATCCTTATCCAATTGATTCATTTCATTGGCATGGGCATCCTTTTGACTGATAGTCTCGTTCTTTTGATAGGGAATATGTAGCCACGCTTCAATACGCCCTTCTGTACCATTGAATGCTACCCGCCAACCTTCTATAGGAGAGTAGGTGGTCAATGAATAGTTCAATACGGTATTATCGGCGTATTTCACCTGTGCCGACATTTTATCATAGATATCGATTTCTTCACGAAACAAACAGTTATCACGTATATAACCATCTTCATGTTCATGATCCACGTACAATTTCATTAAGGTCTCATCTTTGGTAATATCAAAATAGAAATCACACTCGCTGGTATGGTCACAATTTCTGCAATTTTTTCCACGGAAATGCCCATTTTTTCCATAAAATTCTAAGTCACCATACGCAAATACCTCACTGGGTTCAGAGTTTATCCACCAATTGAGAATATCAAAATGATGTGTGGCTTTATGCACCCATAATGACCCTCCGCTCTCCATTTGTCCGTGCCATCTTCTAAAATAAGAAGCACCGTGGTAGGTATTCAAGTACCAGTGAAAATCAACGGATACCAATTTTCCTATTGATTTTTTCATCAACAGTTCTTTTATCTTGGTTGTATAAGGCGACCATCTATAATTAAAACCTACGATCAAATTTTTGTTCGATTTTTTCTCGGCATCCAAAATTTCTTGGCATTTGGTCTCATCTGTGGTCAAAGGCTTTTCGGTCAATACATCACATCCCATTTCTAGACCCTTTATGATAAATTCATGGTGGGTCGAATCTTTCGTAGTCACAATAACCAGATCAGGTTTTGCGGTTGTCACCATATCCTCAAAATTGGCAAAAGTAGGGCAAGAAGTGCCAATGTACTTTTTTCCATACTGTAATCGGCTCGGGTTGATGTCGCTAAGACCCACGAATTCCAAAATATCTGAATATTCATCTACCAAACGCTTTCCCCAAAAGGTAGTACCTCGAATGCCCGTACCTATCAGTACTATTTTTAATTTTTTAGAAGTGTCGAAAGTAAATGCATGCAAGGGCATAGTCGTACTTGCGGCCAACATACTTATTGAAGAAAGAAATTTACGTCTAGAAGTTGTCATGGTCAAAAATAGTTGATGAACTCGTTTAAACTTTTTCAATTGGCTAAATCCCGAAGCCTCGGGAGCTCTTTTGCACCCTATTTTTGTCTTTTTTTCCTTCCGTAGCCTTGCTATGCAACTCAAAAATGCCTTCAACATGGCACAAAAGTGCTAACTTTCGCTTCAATCCAAAAAGTATAAACGAGTTCGATTACCCAATAAAGGTATCGATTATTTTCTGAAGAAATCGGTATTCATAGAATTCGGTATAACTGCTTGGCTTTTATGGCGAAAAAACGTTGCTCACAAAAAGATTTTATGAGCAAAAAAAAACGGTGGCCAAAACTGGTCACCGTTCATACTATCTAGAAAACGTATGCATTCAATCTTCTGTCAGAACCCATTCTCCTCTACTGATCAAGGGTTCTGCCTGTTTGTATTTTAAGGTTTTGCTTTCGCCCGACATGACGTTTTTGATTGTAACCCGATCGTTACGACCGATTTTTCTTGTTTCACGAACAATGGTTTCGGTAACCGAAGGTCTTCCGCTTTGATTTTGACCTATAGCTCTACTTTGAGCTGCTCTTTCATCACTGTTCGGAATCTCCTCTTTGCTGGTCTGTAGGTCTTCTTTAGGTCTACGCACAGTACCGGCCTCTTGTATTTCGTTGGGGTTACCGCTTGGCAGTTCTCCTTTGAACAGAAAGGATATTATTTCTTTGTTCACCTTCTCGATCATGCTCTTGAAAAGTTCAAAGGCTTCGAACTTATAGATCAACAAGGGGTCTTTTTGTTCATGTACGGCCAATTGAACCGATTGTTTCAGTTCATCCATTTTTCGCAAATGGGTTTTCCATGAGTCATCGATTATTGCCAAAGAGATATTTTTCTCAAAATCGGTGACCAACTGTTTTCCATCACTTTCATAAGCATCTTGAAGGTTGGTGACCACATTGAGGGTTTTTATTCCATCGGTAAAAGGCACTACGATACGTTCGAACTTGTTCGCACTGTCCTCATACACTTTTTTGATTACTGGAAAGGCCGTTTCTGCATTGCGTTTTATCTTTTCTTGATAATGATCGTAGGTCGCCTTGTAGATGGTATTCGATATTTCTTGTACTCCTTGCTTTTCGAACTCCTCTTCACTGATCGGTGAGGTTAGCGAGAAATATTTAATCAGTTCAAACTCAAAGTTTTTATAATCATTGGCCGCTTTGTTCTGTTCTGTAATTATCTCACAGGTGTCATAGACCATATTGGCAATATCTACTTTTAACCGCTCTCCTTGCAGGGCATGACGCCTTCTTTTATAGACTACTTCTCTTTGGGCGTTCATCACATCATCATATTCCAACAAACGTTTTCGTACGCCAAAATTGTTTTCCTCTACTTTTTTCTGCGCCCGTTCTATGGATTTTGTCATCATTGAATGCTGAATAACCTCACCCTCTTCAAGACCCATTTTATCCATCATTTTGGCTACTCGGTCAGAACCGAACAAACGCATTAAGTTGTCTTCTAACGAGACATAGAACTGTGAGCTTCCTGGATCGCCTTGCCGGCCCGAACGACCTCTCAATTGTCTATCGACACGTCTTGAATCATGACGTTCTGTACCTACAATGGCCAAGCCACCTGCTTCTTTTACCTCGTTTGAAAGTTTAATATCAGTACCACGACCTGCCATGTTGGTCGCAATGGTCACAATACCGGCCTTACCGGCCTCGGCAACAACATCGGCCTCTTTTTTATGAAGTTTTGCGTTCAATACATTATGGGGTACTTTGCGAATGTTCAACATTCGAGATAGCAATTCAGAAATTTCAACCGATGTGGTACCGATCAAAACCGGTCTGCCCGATTGCGACAATTGTGTGACCTCGTCAATAATGGCATTGTATTTTTCACGTTTGGTCTTGTAGATCAAATCGTTTCTATCATCACGGGCGATGGGGCGGTTGGTAGGAATCTCCATCACATCCAACTTGTATATTTCCCATAATTCACCTGCTTCTGTAATTGCGGTACCTGTCATACCTGACAATTTTCTGTACATTCTAAAATAGTTCTGAAGGGTGACGGTAGCAAAGGTCTGTGTCAAGGCCTCGATCTTTACGTTCTCTTTTGCCTCTATGGCTTGATGTAGGCCGTCAGAATAGCGGCGACCATCCATAATACGGCCCGTTTGTTCATCTACGATCATCACTTTATTGTCCATCACCACATATTCCACGTCCTTTTCAAAAAGCGTGTAGGCCTTCAACAACTGGCTCATGGTATGAATACGTTCACTCTTTATGGTAAAGTCTTTAAAGAGTTCTTCTTTCAGTTCGGCCTCTTTTTCAATGTCAAGGTTCTGGTTCTCTATTAGGGCGATTTCACCACCAATATCGGGCATTACAAAGAAATCTCTATTTT
>CAZEUV010000108.1:0-2935 GCA_964515285.1 uncultured Maribacter sp.
GCTATACCCAAGAATATATCGCCCTCAGCGATAACCTACATAACCAAGAACGGAAAATTAGAGAGAAATTCGCCCGTATACGTTTTGAAACCGATGAGTTTATCGCCGAAAACCAGCACTTGGCACGGCAAAAACAATTGTGGACCGGTATTGCCGCGGCACTTGTGCTATTGGGCATCACCACCTTTCTTGTCTTCGACCAGCGCACAAAGAACAAAGTGCTCAAATTCAAACAAAAACAACAGGCCAGCAACCAAAAGATCTTTAATCTTATGATGGCCCAGACCGAAAAAGTGGCCCAGGGCAAGAAGATAGCGCAAAAACGAATTTCAGAAGAACTGCACGATGGCGTTTTGGGTAGAATGCTCGGCGCGCGCCTGCGTCTTATCGGCCTAAACAAAAAAGTCGATACCGAGGCAATTTCAGAAAGGGCCAAGGCCATTGCCGAATTACAAGATGTAGAAAGAGAGGTACGGTCCATTTCACACGAATTAAGCCACGCTGCCTACCAAAAAATCCATACCTTTATACTTTCGATCGAAAATTTGTTGAAGACGGTTGAAACTTCTTCTAAGATTTCGATTGATTTCACGCACTCAGATTCATTGGACTGGGACGAATTGAGCGGAGATATAAAAATAAACCTGTACCGTATGGTGCAAGAAAGCTTGCAGAATGCGGTGAAACATGCAGCATGTAAGAACATATCGTTATACTTTCATGCCGATAATGAACATTTAAAAATAACCATGGTTGACGACGGCAAAGGTTTTTTACTAAAAAAAGGAAAGAAGGGGATTGGGATGAGAAACATAGCATCTCGAATAAAAAAATTAAACGGTACTTGGAATATCGATAGTGAAATCGGAAAAGGCACACAGGTAACCTTTGTTATTCCCACGGTTTATAATGAGAGTACTATCGATGTCACATCAATTGAAATAGAAGAAAAAAATCTGCAAGAAATCTAATGAAAAAAAGCGACGATGATATGCGCATAGTGCGAATTTTAACCATAGAGGATCACGAGATGACCGCTGTGGGCTACAAATCTATTTTAGAGGCCGAAAACTTTGGAGACTTTAAGGTACGAGTCGATATTATTACAGATTATAATAAGGGAAAGGAAAAAATAGAATCTTCCTCACGTACTTTACACTATGATATTATCTTGATGGATATACAACTGTTTCCTTCGCATTCAAAAGAAATGAAAAGCGGTGAAGATCTTGGCTTATTGGCAAAAAGAATCGTACCCGAATCAAAACTCGTTTTTATGTCGTCGTTCGGTGACAGTCTTAGAATCACCAGCATCTTCAAAAATGTAAAGCCAGATGGGTATATGGTCAAATCTGAAATAGACGAACAGTCGTTGAAGACCATGGTTCAAACCATCATCGATGACAAACCGTATTGTACTGCAGGTGCATTTACGGCAATGCTAAAAAAAATAACCAGTGACATCGCCATCGATGATATAGATCAAAAAATATTATACCACCTCTCAACAGGTACCCGAACCAAAGATATCGCCCCTTTAATATCGATTTCGACCACTACCGTAGAATCGAGAAAACGACATTTGAAAATCATTTTTGGCACTGAAAATGGCAATGATATCAGCCTTATTGAAGCTGCAAGAGAGAAAGGCTTCCTATAAACCCATATTTTTTAAAATTTTTAATTTAATAATTACCTCACTATCAGGTAGTTGCGATTTTATTTTTAACAATACTACGAAAACCTCAGTTTTTAAGCGGTTTTTGTGTGGTGGATTCAGCATGGTAAAAATTAACTTTACGTTGTTAATAAACCATATTGCCATCAATTATGCCGTTTCCCGAAGACAATTTTAAAAAATATTTTCCAGTAGGATATAATAGGGAATTCAACATTGAAGGGTTAGACATCTTCAAGAAAAACTTGGAAAGACATCTTTTTTCCGATGTCGTAGTGCGCAATTGTTCTTCTAGTTCTACACAGGTCAAATTGGTATTGGAAGTGAACTGTAATTTCGGTTTAGTTGAAATGCTACATTACTTCAACAGTGGTGCTTGGGGTAATTTCAGGGGAGGTAAGTATTCTTTTGAAGGCCAGTTACAACATTTGAAAGATAGAAACGACCTTAAAATCGAAGTGGAGGAATTTTACATCTTCTTAAAAGACACCGCTATAATCATCACAAGAATATACGATAAAAGTATACCCGAGCAATTAGAGAATATTTTGGGTACCATCGGTGATCAATATGTTCATTTCACCAAGGGAATGACCGAAATACCGTATGAAATATACATTCCCGTGTTTGAAGAGCATGTTATGCAAAACGATCCCGCCTTGACAAGCATGCCTTCTAACCAGAACAGTAAAAAAGATTATTTCGGTTTTTGGGGCCTGTATTTCCATTCAAATGACGAGGGCATAATCTATGATTTAGAAAATCTATCGCACCTACCCGGAAATCTTCATATGTTGAACCGTTGACGTTGATCTGGGCTTAGGCGTTGAACAACGCTCTATCCTTCATCAATTTATTGACCTCTGTTTTTACTTCGGCGCTAACATCTTCATCTTCAGGACTTACCAGAACTTTATCGACCAAATCTACGATGGTTGACATATCATTCTCGTTCAGCCCCCTTGTTGTAATAGCAGCAGTACCAAATCGAATACCCGAAGTCACGAAAGGTGATTTATCATCAAAAGGCACCATGTTCTTATTTGCCGTAATATCGGCTTTCACCAAAATTTTCTCGGCATCTTTACCTGTAATGTCTTTATTGCGAAGATCGATCAACATCATGTGATTATCAGTGCCCCCTGAAATAATATGATAGTCTTTTGCCACAAAAGCAGCGGCCATAGCTTCTGCATTTTTCTTTACCTGCAACATATAATGAAGAAAATCATCGGTCAAGGCCTCACCAAAAGCAAT
>CAZEUV010000108.1:3035-10375 GCA_964515285.1 uncultured Maribacter sp.
TTACCTGCAACATATAATGAAGAAAATCATCGGTCAAGGCCTCACCAAAAGCAATGGCCTTTGCTGCTATAATATGTTCTAACGGCCCACCTTGATTACCAGGAAACACGGCAAGGTTTAACAAAGCCGACATTTTTCTCAGTTTTCCGTTTTTCAGGGTAATCCCGAAAGGGTTGTCAAAATCCTTCCCCATTAAAATAAGTCCACCCCTTGGTCCCCTGAGCGTTTTATGCGTTGTAGTGGTAACAATATGGCAATGGGGAATGGGGTCGTTCAAAATTCCTTTGGCAATCAAGCCCGCCGGATGCGAAATATCGGCCAACAACAAAGCACCAACACTATCGGCGATTTTTCGAAACCGTTCAAAATCAATATCCCGTGAATAGGCCGAAGCGCCTGCAATGATCATTTTGGGCTTTTCCCTCTCGGCGATTTCTTGAATGGTATCATAATTCAAAACCCCTGTTGCCTTTTCAACGCCGTAAAAAACAGGTTTGTACAATCTTCCTGAAAAATTCACGGGCGACCCATGGGTCAAATGCCCCCCATGAGACAGATCAAAACCTAAAATCGTATCACCGGGTTTCAAGCATGCGTGGTACACTGATGCATTCGCCTGAGAACCCGAATGTGGTTGCACATTGGCGTATTCTGCCCCAAAGAGTTCCTTTGCGCGATCAATGGCCAATTGCTCGACCTGATCTACGATTTCACATCCCCCATAGTACCGTTTTCCAGGGTATCCTTCCGCATACTTATTCGTCAATACCGAACCTGCGGCTTCCATTACTTGCGGACTCGTAAAATTCTCAGAGGCAATAAGTTCTATTCCGTTGATCTGGCGTTCTTCTTCGGCCGCAATAAGTTCAAAAATTCGGTGGTCACGTTGCATATTGAAATAATGTGTTAAATGAGGCGTAAAAATACAAATTACCAAGTGTTAATAGGAAGAAAATAATATATTTGATAAGGAATTTAATAAAAAATCTCTTGAGACCGACTGTTCTCGAGGCAGAGTCATAGAGCTGTTTCGTAGGTTTCATATTGGCCTCATGATCAAAAACCGTCCCGAACGGTCGGGATTGTATTTTGCCTCACCCGGAACTGCAAAAAGCAGTTCCGACCCCTACCTAGGAGAGGTAAGCAGGAAACCCCGAGGCAAGCCGTCGGGGAATTTATAAATTAAATAAAAATCAACAACTCGCATATGCCCGTACTTACAAATAATCCCTCAAAAAAAACATGGTTGGCAGTATCTGAGGATTCAGATTTCCCCATTCAGAATATTCCCTTCGGCGTTTTTCTTACCCGAGACGATATTATAACGATAGGCACAAGAATTGGCGATTGGGCCATAGACCTAGGAGCTTTGCACCAATTGGGCTATTTTGAGGGCATTGCCCTGACCGATGATATTTTTTCACAAGACACCTTGAACGATTTTATATCGGATGGAAAAAAGACCTGGCGCGCAGTACGTAATCGTATCAGCGAAATATTCGATAAGAACAACACTGAATTACAGAACAATAAAGAGCATAAAAAGTCTATTTTATTTTCTTTGGATGAGATAGAAATGCAATTGCCCGTGCAGATTGGCGATTACACCGATTTTTATTCAAGTAAAGAGCATGCCACCAATGTAGGCACTATGTTTCGAGACCCAGAAAATGCATTGATGCCGAATTGGCTGCACATACCTGTTGGATATCACGGAAGGAGCTCTACTATAATACCTAGTGGAACACCTGTTCACCGACCAGTGGGGCAAACTTTTCCGAAGGGTGTTGAAAAACCCGTGTTCGGCCCTTCGAAACTTGTCGATTTCGAATTGGAAATGGCCTTTATAACAACAGATGCCAACCTTTTGGGAGAAGCCATACCAATTGACAAAGCAGAAGATTATATATTCGGCATGGTCGTATTCAATGATTGGAGTGCCAGGGATATACAAAAATGGGAATATGTACCCTTGGGTCCGTTTTTAGCAAAGAATTTCGCGTCTTCAATATCTGCTTGGATCGTAACGATGGACGCCCTAGAACCCTTTCGAGTAGAAGGCCCGAAACAAGAGCCTACGCCTATGTCTTATTTACAGCAAAATGGGGAACATAGTTTTGACATACACCTTGAAGTGGCCATAACCCCTGAAGGAGGAAAAACCACGACCATTGCAAAATCAAATTTCAAATATATGTATTGGACGATGGCCCAACAGTTAACGCACCATACGGTAAACGGTTGTAAAGTGAATAGCGGTGATATGATGGGCAGTGGTACTATTTCAGGTCCAACGCCCGATTCTTACGGTTCAATGCTAGAACTATCTTGGCAGGGCACAAAACCCGTTGCACTAAAAGACGATATCACACGTAAATTTATCGAAGACAATGATACGGTGACTATGAGGGCCTATTGTGAAAAAGAGAGCTGTCGTATTGGTTTTGGTGAGGTCACTACAAAACTGCTTCCTGTTTTCGAAGCTAAAAAGAAATCATAAAAACGTAAAGCCCTGTTTTATACCATGAACTCGTCTTGAGTTTTTGTTTGGAACCGAGATTTTAGGCTTTTGTGCTCTAATGAAAGGTTTTTTGAGCAGCATAGCCATAGCTATGGTGCGAGAAAAAGACGAAATTAGAGTGCTAAATATGAAAATCGCAGGTAAAAGAGAAACTCAAGACGAGTTCAATACCTATACGATAGCTTATCATTTTGCGTTATCAACATACGTGTTTTGGCATGGCCGTTGAACTAATACCAATGTACAGAGCATAAAATCTATCGCTATGAAGAAAACCATACTCTTTGTTTCAATTTTGACCTTGTTCATTGCCTGTGGAGGTGTTAAAAAAACACAAAAAGCCATCAATACGGGAAACTATTCGGGTGCGATAAATCAATCTCTTCGAAACTTAACTGAAAATAAGACCAAAAAAGGAAATCAGCCCTATGTCTTTTTGTTAGAGGATGCCTTTGCGAAAAATACTGAACGTGAGTTAGAACAAATTTCGTTTTTACAGAAAGATTCAAATCCTGCAAATTACGAAGCTATATATAAAAGGTACAACAACCTCAAACAGCTTCAAGAAAGAATACGGCCTTTATTGCCCCTAAAAATCTATGAAGAAAAAAGAGATGCAAAGTTCGCATTGGTAAACTATGACAATAAAATAATCGCAGTCAAAGAAAAATTATCTAAGTACCTATACACCAATGCCGAAAACCTATTGAAAAATGCTACAAGTAAACAAGACTATAGAAAGGCCTATGACGATTATAGTTATCTAAATGAAATAAATCCAGGATACGGCGATAGCAAACAAAAAATGGAAATTGCCAATTCAAAGGGCATGGACTATGTAAAAGTCGATATGCTGAACAGCACCCATCAGGTCATACCCAATAAACTGGCAGAAGATCTATTGAATTTCAATACCTATGGCCTAGACAACCTTTGGGTCAAATACCATAAGAACCCCCTATCGAACATCGACTACGATTACGGTATGCAAATTTCATTGAACGATATTAATATCTCGCCCGAGCAAGTAAATGAAAAAGATATTGTCAAAGAAAAACAGGTGAAAGATGGTTATAAATATGCATTGGACTCTAATGGAAATGAAGTAAAAGACAGCTTGGGAAGAAAAATAAAAATAGATAAATTTAAAACCCTAAGATGCTATTTTCACCAGTTCACACAATTCAAATCGGTACAAGTGACCGGTAAAGTGAGTTTTATCAATTTAATTACAAAACAAGAAGTCAACTCATATATATTGTCAAGTGGGTTCGTTTTTGAGCATAGCTATGCAAACAGCTATGGTAACCAAGAGGCCTTAGATTCAGACTTGATCTATTTATTGGATCTAGAGGCAATACCATTTCCCAGTAACGAACAAATGGTGTTTGATGCTGGCGAAGAATTGAAATCAGAGATAAAGGACATTCTTCTTCGACAACGATTTTAGTTGGTTTAGTTCACTAAATCTCGCAAATTCATAGTTTCACACCTCCTCTCCCCGTAAGTCTCGGGGCCTCCTTCTTAGGAGGGGAATTCTTATTCTACGAGTCAAACACGGCTAACAAAAATTCAACACAACAGTTTCCCCTCTAGAAAGAGGGAACCTGCCTGCCGGCAGGCAGGTTAAGGGGTGTGTCATGAACAGCCCTTTTTCTGACTTTGTAATTCATAGATCTACACCTCCCTCAGTCCCTCCTTCTTAGGAGGGAAGCTGCCATTCTTCTATATAAAATCTAAAAGATCAATGCTTGAAATAGCACCATGAGAACTATGGTCCACTACTACCCCATCTTTTATGATCAATAATTGCGGCGATTGGTGCATGACCTGAAATTTGTACCCTACCTCGTTCGATACCTCACGGTGACTGCGCAAGTCTAAGAAATATAGATCAATTTGGGTTTTCTCTAAATCGTAATTTTCGACAAACCTATTCAGAACCATACTACTTATACCACAAGTGGTAGAATGTTTAAAGATAACCTGAGCTTTTACTTTCGATTTTTGTTCGATCTCGTTCAATTGATCCATAGAGGCAAGAATAATCCATGGAAGGGTTTTCCCCTCTTTCTTTTCTTTACTGTTCTTTCCAAATAAACTATCGAATAATCCCATTTTTTTAATATTTGTTTCCATCAACAAATCGAGTCAGCACAATATCTAAAACTGCCGAAATGTCTTGTGAATATACAACATTAGCGACATTTTGTCTTGTCGTTCGTCTTGGTAAGATTGTTGACCTACACATATCAAAAGTAATAAATACCTCAAAAACATACAGATATGAACTTTAATAATTTCACCATAAAATCACAAGAGGCCGTACAGCAAGCACAACAGCTCGCACAAACAATGGGCCACCAACAGATTGAAAACGAACATATTTTCAAGGCCATTTCAGAGGTCGATGAAAATGTTTTACCATTTATTCTAAAAAAGCTAAATATAAACTCAGCAATGCTCTATCAAATATTAGAAAAAGAGCTAGAGAGCTTCCCAAAGGTTTCGGGTGGAGATATCATGCTTTCAAGAGAAGCCAATAAGAGCCTGACCGAAGCAAGTATTATAGCTAAAAAAATGGACGATGAATTTGTCTCCATAGAGCATTTACTACTTGCCATTTTCAAGTCTAAAAGTAAGGTTGCCCAAATCTTAAAAGATCAGGGCGCTACTGAAAAAGACCTGAAAGCGGCCATAAAAGAACTTCGAAAAGGAGGAAAAGTAACCTCTCAATCTGCAGAGGAAACCTATAACTCTTTAGAAAAATATGCAAAAAATCTAAATGAATTGGCCGACAGTGGTAAGCTTGATCCTGTTATTGGCAGAGATGAGGAAATTAGGCGTATACTACAAATACTATCGAGGAGAACAAAAAACAACCCGATGTTAGTAGGCGAGCCAGGCACTGGTAAAACAGCCATAGTCGAAGGTTTGGCACATCGAATCATTCAAGGTGATGTGCCCGAAAATCTTCAAGATAAAATTATTTATTCTTTAGATATGGGGGCCTTGATCGCCGGTGCCAAGTACAAAGGCGAATTTGAAGAGCGATTGAAATCGGTCATCAAAGAGGTGACCTCATCTGATGGCAATATTGTTCTTTTCATTGATGAAATCCATACCCTTGTCGGTGCAGGGGGTGGCCAAGGTGCCATGGATGCAGCGAATATTCTAAAACCAGCCTTGGCAAGAGGTGAATTGAGGGCTATTGGAGCCACTACCTTAGATGAATACCAAAAGTATTTTGAAAAGGACAAGGCCTTGGAGCGAAGATTTCAAAGAGTAGTAGTCGATGAACCAGATACCGAGAGTGCGATTTCTATTCTTAGGGGCATCAAAGAAAAATATGAAGCCCACCATAAAGTACGTATCAAAGATGAGGCGGTAATTGCCGCCGTAGAACTTTCACAACGATATATTGCCAATCGATTTTTACCCGATAAGGCCATTGATCTGATGGATGAGGCCGCAGCAAAGCTTCGGATGGAAATCAACTCAAAACCAGAGGAACTCGATGCGCTAGATCGCAAGATCATGCAATTGGAAATCGAATTGGAAGCCATTAAAAGGGAAAATGACAAAGCGAAATTAAAATCATTAAACGCAGATCTGGCCAATCTAAAAGAAGAACGCAACGAGATCTTCGCAAAATGGGAAAGTGAAAAAGCTGTTGTTGACAATATTCAAAAAACAAAGCTCGATATTGAAAACTATAAACTAGAGGCAGAACGAGCAGAGCGTAATGGCGATTATGGTAAAGTTGCAGAACTCCGTTATGGAAAAATAAAGGACTCCCAAGAGAAATTAGACAATCTTCAAATAGAACTACAAGAACAACAAAAGGTGGGCACTTTGATCAAAGAGGAGGTCACGAACGAAGACATCGCCGAGGTAGTCGCCAAATGGACCGGTATACCCGTTACCAAGATGCTTCAAAGTGATCGAGAAAAACTATTGAATCTAGAAGATGTACTGCACAAACGCGTAGTAGGTCAAGATGAGGCCATACAAGCCGTTTCTGATGCTATTCGTAGAAGCAGGGCAGGCCTTCAAGACAACAAACGCCCTATTGGTTCCTTTCTTTTTTTAGGAACTACCGGAGTCGGTAAGACCGAACTGGCAAAAACTTTGGCCGCCTATCTTTTTGATGATGAAAACGCCATGACACGAATCGATATGAGCGAATATCAAGAAAGTCATTCAGTGAGCAGATTGGTAGGTGCCCCTCCAGGGTATATCGGTTACGACGAAGGTGGTCAACTTACCGAAGCGGTAAGGCGTCGCCCTTACTCCGTCATATTGTTAGATGAGATCGAAAAAGCGCATCCTGATACCTTTAACGTCTTATTGCAGGTCTTGGATGAGGGCAGGTTGACCGACAATAAAGGCAGGGTGGCCGATTTCAAGAACACCATTATAATCATGACCAGTAATATGGGCAGCCATATTATTCAAGACAAGTTTGACAATAACGATGATATTGATAGCGCGACCGAAGCGGCACGTACGGAAGTCATGGGCCTATTGAGGAAAAATATTCGACCTGAGTTCTTAAACCGGATAGATGACATTATCATGTTTACGCCTTTGAACAATGAGGACATTACCAAAATCGTCAGAATTCAATTAAACGCATTGAAAAAAATGGTTGCAGAACAAAACATAACCATTGATGCCACTGAAGAAGCCATTGCTTATTTATCTAAAAAAGGGTATGACCCACAATACGGAGCAAGGCCTGTTAAAAGAGTGATCCAAAAAGAAGTACTCAATAATCTCTCAAAAGAACTGTTGAGTGGGCGTATCAAAACAGACA
>CAZEUV010000109.1:0-7254 GCA_964515285.1 uncultured Maribacter sp.
ATCAATCGGATAATTACCCCAACCCAAAATCAGCGCATTAAAGACATTGATTGTAAAGCTATTTAAAAGCTGACAAGCCTGTAATATCCATCCCCGTTATCAATAAATGAATATCATGTGTGCCCTCATAGGTGATAACACTTTCTAAATTCATCATATGGCGCATGATGCTATATTCGCCGGTAATGCCCATGCCGCCCAATATCTGTCGCGCCTCGCGCGCGATTTTGATGGCCATATCAACATTATTGCGTTTTGCCATTGATATTTGCGCCGTAGTGGCCTTGCCCTCGTTTTTTAATTGCCCTAATCTAAAAGCCAACAATTGGGCCTTTGTGATCTCGGTGATCATTTCGGCCAATTTCTTTTGTTGCAGTTGAAACGCGGCAATCGGTTTACCGAACTGAATACGTTCTTTAGCATATCGCAATGCCGTATCGTAGCAGTCCATGGCCGCACCTATGGCGCCCCATGAAATACCATATCGGGCAGAATCTAAACAGCCTAACGGAGCGCCCAATCCCGTTTTTCCGGTCAGTAGGTTTTCTTTGGGCACTTTTACGTTGTCAAAAATAAGCTCTCCCGTTGCCGAAGCTCGCAACGACCATTTGTTATGCGTTTCAGGTGTTGAAAAACCTTCCATACCACGTTCAACGATAAGTCCGTGAATACGGCCTTCCTCGTTTTTGGCCCATACCACGGCAATATCGGCAAAGGGGGAATTCGAGATCCATAGTTTGGCACCGTTCAGTAGATAATGGTCGCCTTTGTCCTTAAAATTGGTGGTCATACCACTAGGGTTAGATCCATGGTCGGGTTCGGTGAGTCCGAAACATCCCATAAATTCACCTGTAGCCAATTTTGGCAGGTATTTTTTGCGTTGTTCTTCGTTGCCGTATGTATAAATAGGGTACATGACCAAAGAAGATTGTACCGATGCCGTAGAACGAACCCCACTATCACCACGCTCTATTTCTTGCATGATAAGACCGTAGCTGATTTGATCTAATCCCGCTCCGCCATATTCTGCCGGAATGTAAGGGCCAAAAGCCCCTATTTCTGCCAAGCCACCAATAATTTGCTTCGGAAACTCTGCCTTTTGGGCATACTCTTCAATGATGGGCGAAATATCACGTTTTACCCATTGGCGAGCGGCATCACGTACAAGCTTATGTTCTTCCGATAACAGATCATCTAGATTGTAATAGTCAGGGGCTTCAAATAAATCAGGTCTCATAAATACGGATTTTTCATCAAAGATATATAACAATATGCTAAACCAAAGTTACATTTTCAAATAAAATGCCTTGGTCAATTCTTGATATTCAAGCGTGTACTCCCCACGTTTTATTTCAATGGTCAGTTCGCTTTCAGTGGCCAAGGTTTTCTTTGGGCCAAACTGTAATAAACTTCTTTTTATTTCGCTGGATGGATTTCCCCTTACCCACATTCTGCGATTTACAAAGAGTCCGAATTTTGAGGCTGATCGCAGAAAGGCTTTCTCTTCTTTAAAGGGGATGATGGTGGCAAAGAGACCATCTGAAGAAAGTAATTTTGAGACACCGTTCAAAAGCGCCTCAAAGGGCAATGAATCATAAAATCGTGCTGTTTTTCGAGATTTGTCCATGGCCTGACCCCCTCTGCCTTTGGCATCTCCTCCCAAAGGGGAGAAAAACGGTGGATTGGAAACAATCAAGTCATATTGTTCTTCTATCTCGTTTACAAACTCATCAAGCCCGGCATGATAACAAAAAAGGCAGTCTGCCCAAGATGAGATTTCAAAATTCTCAAAACACTGTTCGTAGGCCGCTTCGTCCAATTCAATGGCATCAATGGTTTTTGCCATACTTCTTTGGGCTAGCATCAGGGCGATAACTCCGGTTCCGGCACCAATATCTAAAATAGACTCTGGTTCGTTTTGAAGGCTGGCCCATGCTCCCAAGAGGACCCCATCGGTTCCTATCTTCATGGCACAGCGGTCTTGATGTACCGTAAATTGCTTAAAACGAAAAGGTTTGGCCAAAACGATTAATTTTTAGTATTTTGTGCGCAAAACAGAAGTGTTTTGAAAAACGAGTTATTAGTTCATGGTGTAAATCTAAAATATTAGAACGAAACGACCCTTATTTTTTTAAACACTTAATAGTACCCCCCTATGAGAATTAAACGAATATTTTTTTTGTCCCTTTTTTATATGCTCGGAATTATTTTTTTCACTTCATGCAGTACCGATAGTGAGAAGGAGGTAGAAGAGGTTGCCCAAGAACAGGAAGAAGAAACAGAGGAAGGGGTAACCATTGTAGATTCAAAAACTTTTGTTTTGGGCGAGGTGGGCGATTCAGGAATTTCAGGTACCGCGAAGTTCATATCAAACAGTGATAATACACTTGTTGTTGAGTTAAATTTGAACAATACCAATTCTGGTAGCATGCACCCTTCGCATATTCATTTCAATACTGCCGCTGAAGGTGGTGGTGTCGCACTGACCCTTGGTGTCGTAAATGGTGATACTGGCAAGAGCACCGTTAGTTTTACGGCCTTGGATGACGGTAGTGCCATTACCTATGCAGAATTGATCGATTTCGATGGCTATATCAATGTTCACCAAAGTGCAAGTACTATGGAAACTTTGGTCGCGCAGGCGGATATTGGGCAAAACGAATTGACAGGAATGTTCAAGGAATATGCCCTAGACAATGTTATAGGGTATGACATTGAAGGTACGGCGATCTTTTATGAACGCAGCAATGGTGAGGCCCTTGCAGTGTTACAAATGATGAATACAGTTGAAGAAAGCGAACATCCCGCACATATTCATTCAGGAAATGCCGAAGACGGGGGCGACATAGTTTTTACCTTTCAAGCAGTTGATGGCACTACGGGCATTAGTATGACCAATGTGGCCGCTCTTGATGATGAAACCGCTTTTGGTTACAATGATGTACTCACTTTTGATGGTCACATAAATGTACATTTAAGTGCCTTAGATATGGCAACTTGGGTCTCAAGGGCCAATATTGGGTCGAATGAAGGTATGCCCGTACCGCTTGGTGGAATCAATTACACAGTTACAAATCAGGGGTCAAATGCATATGTTTTTGATGGTAACGGTTTGACCGATAGTCTAAACCCTAATATTACCTTGGAAAGAGGCAAGACCTATACGTTTGATATCAGGGCACCCGGACATCCGTTTTTTATCAAATCAGTGCAAGGCATAGGTACCGCCAATACGTATGATCGAGGTGTGACAGATAATGGTCAGACCTTTGGGGCAGTTACTTTTACAGTGCCTTTAGATGCGCCCGATACTTTATATTACAATTGTGAATTTCACGTCTCAATGACGGGAGAGTTCAATATAATCGATTAACTACCGATTTACTTTCCCTGCTTCCCGAGTTTCGTTTCCTTCTAGTTCTAATAAAGAATCGCCCAATCGCGAGCGCATGGTATTGGCCAAAAGTTTGATTTTCTCAACTACCTCAGGGTATTCGTCCGCCACATTTTTTGTTTCGCTAAGGTCGTTCACCACATCGTACAATTCAATATTTTCTAAATCGACCATTTTGTACGCTCCCGGTACACCATCTTTTCCAGGTTCTTGACCTGTCATAGTTCTATAAGTATGCGGAAAATATAATTTCCACTTACCATACCTGACACCGAACAATTCATTGACCCGGTAATAAAAGAAATAAGCCTCTTGCGGACTTTCATCACTTTCGCCCATCAAAATGCTCCAAACGTTTTTGCCGTCGATTGTTTTCTCGGGAAGTTTTGAATTCGTAACCGCCGCAAGGGTAGGAAGCATATCAATGGCCATGATCGGCACGTCTATCGTTTTTCCTGCTTCAAGTTTTTTCGGATATCGCATTATAAAAGGTTCGCGCTGGCCTCCTTCCCATGCCGTTCCCTTTCCTTCTCGAAAAGGCAGGGCACTACCTCCATGATTGCCATAGGCAAGCCATGGGCCGTTGTCTGATGTAAAGATGACAATGGTGTTCTCTTCTAGTCCGTTTGTTTTTAAAGCGTCTAAAATCTGACCGACCGACCAATCTATTTCCATAATCACATCCCCGTATAAACCTCTATTCGATTTTCCCTTGAACTTATCGGAGACGAACAAGGGTACGTGTGGCTGCGGATGTGGTACATATAAGAAGAAGGGCCTGTCTTTGTTTCTGTTAATGAAATCAACACTTCGTTTGGTGATCCGAGTGGTAAGATCGGTTTGGTCGGTCAAGGTCTCTACGACCGTTTCATTTTCGAACAAGGGCAACGGACCAAAATTGAAAACGGATCCTTGCTGAGGGTGCATTGACCACATATCATTTGAATACGGAATACCAAAATATTCATCAAACCCATGTTTAGTAGGCATAAAATCAGGATGATCGCCCAAATGCCATTTACCAAAAATCCCGGTTCTGTAGCCGTTTTCCCCCAACATTTCAGCTATGGTCGTTTCATTATGATTCAAACCGATATCGCTGTTTGGCATCAAGGCATTGTGAATTCCTATTCTATTGGGGTAGCAGCCCGTAAGAATTCCTGCCCGAGATGCAGAACACACAGCCTGGGCCGCATAATAACTAGTCAGTTTTATACCTTCTGAGGCCATTTTGTCAAGATTTGGAGTTACAATATCGTTGGCTCCAAAAACACCCACATCTCGATAGCCTTGATCGTCGGTGAAAATGAGTACGATGTTGGGAGGTTGTTGTGGCTCTTCTTTATTCTTAGGGTCTTTCTCTCCACAGGAAAATAGACTTAAAAGTATAAAGGAAATAAATAGTGATTTGTACATCTTTGTTATTTGTTGCAATACCTAAGGGTTTGTCAATGGTTAGCGACTATCTTGTAATTTACGAAAAAAGTTCCAACGATCGACCAAGAACAGAAACTTGACCACATATCAGAAAAGATAAGAGTAGATGAGATTATTTTTTCGAAGATGTCATTTTGTAAATTTTACCGTCAGGTTTGGTGAAAATGTACAATTCACCCAGGGCATCTCGCCCATATCGCAAATCTACTCGCTTATTTTTACAAAGGTTTTCTAGAGAAATCACTTTGTCTTCAAATGCTACACGAAATTCTCTAATTTGGACCTGCTGGTTTAGCTTTACCTCGTTCAGATTAAAATAGAACAGCCTGCCTCTAGAAATATCGCCAAAGAGATATTTACCAGTAAGCTCTGGTATTTTTGTGCCCGTATATTCGTAACCACCTGAAATGGCATTGCCTTCATCATGATCATATTGGGCAATAGGATATACCATAGCATAAAGATCATCATCTATCGGCAAAAGGTACGCTTTGTTGACGTCATCTAGTGGGTTGAGCATGAAAGTACCTTCTCGGGAGGGCCACCCATGATTGCCCCCGGGCTTGACTTGGTATAATGCCTCAATATTTTTTTGACCAATATTGGAAGCTAACATCAGTCCGTTTTGGCTCCAACTGATTCGGTGCGGATTCCTAAATCCATAAGCATATATCTCTTTCAGTACTTTTTCGTTAGGATCATTTTGCCAAGGATTGCCTTTTGGAATTCCATATTTCCCGTTGAAACTGTCATTGCCCTGAGGATCGATACGTAGAATGGTGCCCCATACTTTCTCTTTGCTTTGAACAAGGTTTAAATAGCCTCGCTCCACACTTGCTCCATCACCCACTCCAATATACAGCAATCCATAGTCTTCATCTTTTGGCTTGCTCAAGGGGTTAAAAGTAATCTCCTGCACACCATGTGCACCTGAAACCATATTGATACGCATTAATTCTCTGCTACTGCCATTAAATGTTAAAGCATTGGGTTTAGTTGCCTTCCATTCAGAAAGTACCCATTGCAACTTAAGGGGTATGCTATCTGCATATACCATATCGGCTGGTCTTGAATTTCCAGCCTCGGTATGCGCAGTGTAAAAGAGGCCGTTTTTGGCAAATTCAGGATGAAAAGTAAAACTGCCAAAGCCACTACCTAAGCCAGGTTCGTGAATGAAGTGAGGCAATCGTTGGGCAAGATCCAGATAAAGTTGCGGCTTCGTATTTTGGATAGAGAATAGTTGACCCCTAAGATCCACAACGAACAATCGCTGGTCAGATGGCCGGTAGTCAAGCTTATTGATTCTTGTTCTGGGCATTTGATCACTTGAGGGTGCAATTTGGCAAACTAATTGCAAGTCAATAATCAAGTTGTCCAACGGTATTTTATCGGGTATCGGATCAGTAAGTTCTTGTATTTTTTCAACATGTTTAAGGATGGGACTGGCCTTTTGCGTATGTAAAAAGGCGATAATGCTTGTTATTTCACTGTCGGTCAAATGTGAATAGACAGGCATAACGCTTTGGTACTCGTCGAAAAGATTCTGAGCTCTTGAATCTTTTGAATCAATGTATGACTGAGGGTTTTTGATAAAACCATATATCCAATCAGAAGAAACATACTCGGTCAATCCACCTAACTGAGGGCCAATGCCGTCTTGTCTAAAATTGTGGCAAGCACTACATTGAACACTAAAGAGCGATTTTCCTTGATCAATGGTCGCAGTATCTGTAGCAATAGATGCTGTATCTACTGTTTTGTTGAAGCGGCAAGCACTAAAAAACAGTAACAAGATGCTGACCAGCATACGAAATAGAACAGGTATTGGAAATCTAGTTTTCATTGTCTGTTTCTTTTTTAAATCACAACAATTCGAAAGTTACATTCAATAATTGGCGTGAGAATCCTTTAACCCCTCAGAAGGTTCAGTTAAAGTTTAAAATTACTAAAATCAAGATAAATGGGGGCAGTTAGAGGTTGTTGAGTAGTAAGATTTACTTTTTAAGAATAGAGATTAAATCGTCGCTTGAGCCCGAAAATTTGAGGTAATAGATGCCTGATGAAAGAAATGAAAGGTCAAATTCACTTTGCTCAACCTCAATATTAAGCGTTTTTATCAGAGCGCCACCTGCATTAAAAATCTTTAGGTTTCCAACGAATTCAATATTCGTTGTAAACCTATCTTCTACAGGATTTGGCGAAATCAGAAGTTGTGCTATACAGCCTTGTGCGTCGATTGCCTTGTCTTTGGGGGTATTTTTACAATTGTCATTGCTGTTTATAACACCATCACTATCATCGTCCAACTGGCTCTGCGAACAGCCAATGGCATCTACGGCTTCTCCGTTTGGTGTATTGGGGCACAGGTCATTGTTGTTGGTTACGGTATCATTGTCATCGTCCAATTGGCTCTGCGAACAGCC
>CAZEUV010000109.1:7354-9938 GCA_964515285.1 uncultured Maribacter sp.
CATTGTTGTTGGTTACGGTATCATTGTCATCGTCCAATTGGCTCTGCGAACAGCCAGTGGCATCTACAGCTTCTCCGTTTGGTGTATTGGGGCACAGGTCATTGTTGTTGGTTACGGTATCATTGTCATCGTCCAATTGGCTCTGCGAACAGCCGTTTGAATCTACGGTTTCTCCGTTTGGTGTGTTGGGGCATTGGTCATTGTTGTTTGTCACCCTGTCATTGTCATCGTCCAACTGGCTCTGCGAACAGCCAGTGGCATCTACGGCTTCTCCGTTTGGTGTATTGGGGCACAGGTCATTGTTGTTGGTTACGGTATCATTGTCATCGTCCAATTGGCTCTGCGAACAGCCAGCGGCATCTACGGCTTCTCCGTTTGGTGTATTGGGGCACAGGTCATTGTTGTTGGCCACGCCATCATTGTCATCGTCGGATGAATTAGTCGATTTTTCTATGGTCCAGGAAACTGAATTATTATGGATTGCATTATGATCATCTATCCGGAGCAGTACTGTAGCATCGTGTGCGCTATATTCTAATGTATTCATTCCATTATTCAGATCATTTTTATTGAGGATCAAAGTGTTTAAATCATTACCTATAGTTACACCGTTAAGTTGCCAGCTGCCAGTTAGCTCGTTTGACGTGGGCATTATAATGTTTATTAGAAAGGTCAAGGGGTAGGTGGGATTACTAATAGTACTGTTGTTGTTTGGGGTATATGAGTCGATTGGTGAAACGAGGCTGTGAATTTTTTCAACGGTAGCTTCTTTACAGACAGCACAAAACGAGTTGCCCAAAGCCCGCATTTTACAATTTTGATGTGGTCTATACCATTGTGAAGCATTGCCACTACCCGAATGTTGGAAAATGCCTATACCATTCGAATTATACCAATTCTTCCATTTTACGGAGTTTGGGTCGGTGTTTTGAGTCATGTTTATTTGTTCATACGCATAATTATCTCCAGCATAATATTCATCAGCAAGACGAGAAAAAGAATGTCCTATTTCATGAATAGCAATTTCATTTGATGATGTATGTGTAGATGTGACGGCGATAGAACCTCCACTACCACCATAAACAGGTGAGTTTACCAAAACAACCGCCTGATCGAAATCAGGAAAATTATTAGCTAGAACTGTAGAGATAGTACTTGTATTAATTACTAAAAGGCGATGTATATTGAAAGAGTCGAATGAGGCGTTAAAATAAGTGTCTACATTTTTTATTGGTGATGCGGGCTCACTAACATCTGCAGCGGTACCTGGGTGATCGGCGCCGCTTTCGTTAGAAGGTACTTTAATTGCATAAACATTGAAGTAGTTTTGATATTCACTAAATGGTGACGCTGCTAAAAGGGCAGTAGTAAACTGATTGGCATCAGTTATAAATTTATCAAATTCATGAAGTTGATAGCCATCGCCTAAAATGATAATGTTAATGCGTTTGTCATTGTCGCCAGAAACATGAATATTCTCAATGTCAAATGTTTGCGCCCTGCAAAAATTCATTGCAGATAGTAGAAGGCCAATAATTAAAATTTGAGATTTCAAGTTAGTTGATTTGGGTAGTGATTAAACTTTGGGTGTTTTTTGCATTGAGGCTCTTTTGCTGTATTGCAATAAATTTGATTTTTGGATCTGCTTGTAGGCGAATAGTGAATTGAGCAGAATCCAGTACAATTAATTTTGTGTTAAGTTGCCCTGCATTATCAACATATTCAACTACTCGTTCAAGCGGGCTTTCAATTTCATATCGGCCAAATGATTTCGAATTTGATCCTAACAACTTAATTTCAAAATCGTCGCCTTCATTACCATTGAGTATCATCAGCTTTTGTTTCACTTTACCATTTTTTACTTGTTTGTCTTGAAGTTTTACGCTGATTGAACCATCTGATTCTCTACTTATTTCATAATTCAAAAACAATATTTTATCGGTACTTTGTTCCAATTTATATTCAAGGTTTCTGATATGAGTATCAGAATGGACATTTTCTTTAACGGATAACCCATTCGGAGAAAAAAGCGAGGATATAACAAAAACATTACAAATAAGAAGAAATTCAAGAGGGTGTAAAAATCTCATAACTTAATGGTTAATTGTATATTAACGAGTATTTCACTAGTATATTATGACCATGTTCCAAGTTAGTATTGTCACAAATTTTTGGATGTTTTTTAATCTTCCCAAAAAATCTAAAGAGTCTTTTAAAATGTGTATTTACACTTTCTGGTTTATGAATTTTGAGTGAGATAAATAATAAGAAGACAAATAGTTTATTACAGATAATACACTTCTAAAATGAGGTTTTAGCTCAGCTCTCATTGAATGTTGTTTTAGCCAAGGCCATTGTATTGTTAATTTAATAAACCCGTAATATATCATGGGCATTTAACGAATTTGACCTTTAGTTTAAATACAGGTCAACTAAACCTTCAGGGGTCGTAACATAAATCGTTTTGTTTTCACGATCCACCTTGGTGATAATCTTATCGTTTATGGGAATCAACAATTGTTTGCCCCTTTTTTCAACTTCGAACAAGGCCTGTGATGTGGTGTCATTTACACTTTGAATGACG
>CAZEUV010000110.1:0-3702 GCA_964515285.1 uncultured Maribacter sp.
CATCTTCGGTCATACGTGCGGTAAATAGAGCTTTGGTGATTGTAGACCTGCCCTTTGGCAGCTATCAAAGCGACCCCAAAGAAGCACTGCGATCGGCGATCCGTATTATGAAAGAAAGTGGTGCCCATGCGGTCAAGGTCGAAGGGGGTTCAGAAATAAAAGATTCTGTCAAACGAATATTGAATGCGGGTATTCCAGTAATGGGCCACCTAGGTTTGACGCCTCAATCAATATATAAATTCGGCACCTATACCGTTCGTGCCAAAAAAGAGGAAGAAGCCGAAAAATTAAAGGAGGACGCAAAAATGTTAGAAAAATTGGGATGTTTCGGTATCGTACTCGAAAAAATTCCTGCACAACTTACCAAGTTGGTTTCTGAGAGCATTTCCATTCCCACTATTGGTATTGGCGGTGGTAAGCATGCCGATGGTCAAGTACTGGTGATTCATGATCTTTTGGGAATGACCCACGAATTCAACCCCCGATTCTTACGGCGGTATATGAACCTTTATGAAGAAATGGGCAGTGCGATCTCACAATATGTCACCGATGTAAAAAACAAAGACTTTCCCAGTGATGAAGAACAGTATTAAAATTGTAGTATCGTAAAACAAAGAAAATGATCAAGAAAATAGGGATACTCTTTTTGGTACTATTAAACATTGGTTGCGACCAATTATCAAAGAATGCCGTACGTACTCATGTGTCGCCCAAAGAATATATTGAAGTGGTCAGTGACCACCTTATTTTGACCAATGTTGAAAACACTGGGGCTATGCTGGGCTTTGGTGCCAACCTCTCCCCTATTTTAAAAGTGATTTTTCTACAATTGTTGCCCATTATCGTATTATCGATCTTACTTTTTAGAATACTGCAAAGATCAACTATGAACAAATGGATGGTCATCGCCTTTAGCTGTGTCATTGGTGGTGGCATGGGCAATATAATCGACAGAATCGCTTATGGATCGGTTACCGACTTTTTTCATATTAAACTCGGTATTTTTCAAACGGGAATTTTCAATATGGCCGATGTTTCGGTAACCATAGGCACAATTCTCATCCTCTTCCTAAGTCTACGGAACAGCAAATTTGAAATGCAGTGGTAGACAAGATCCATTCAAGCCCGAAAAACCTTCAAGTCATTTATGAAGACAATCACCTGATCGCCATCAACAAAAGACCGGGAGACATTGTTCAAGGTGACAAAACCGGTGATATGCCATTAAGTGAAGTGGTAAAACAGTATCTAAAAGAAAAATACAATAAAATCGGCAATGTATATTTGGGGGTCGTACACCGCTTAGATCGTCCTACCTCGGGTATTGTACTCTTTGCAAAAACCTCAAAGGCATTGCCCCGTTTGAATAAACTGTTCGCAGAAAAAAAAGCGCAAAAAACCTATTGGGCGGTCGTAAAAAATCTTCCTGACAAAGAACAAGATACGCTCGTACATTGGCTCAAAAGAAATTCAAAACAGAATAAGTCTTATGCCAATATAAAAGAAGTTCCTGAGAGTAAAAAAGCGATTTTAAGTTATACCATTAGCAAAAAATTAAATAATTATTATTTGTTGGAAGTCGATTTAAAAACTGGGCGACATCATCAAATTCGGGCCCAGTTGACGGCCATAGGCTGTCCCATTAAGGGGGATTTAAAATATGGGTTCGACCGAAGTAACAAAGACGGTAGTATACATCTTCATGCCAGAAGCCTTTCTTTGATCCATCCCGTAAAAAAAGAACTTCTAGAATTGATAGCCGAAGCGCCCAAAGATCCTATTTGGAATGCTTGTTGATAATTTCATTACATTTAAACACAAACAAACACTATATATAACATGATCAAAAGAACACTTTTTATTTTAAGCCTTGCATTGCTCACGTCTTGCGGAAGTTATAATTCAATTGACTCTTTTTACAACGCCCATAAAAATGACAATCACGTAACCGCTGTTCGTGTACCCCAATTCATGCTAGCGCTGATTGGCAATATATCACCCGAAATGAAATCTTTGGTAGGTAATACCAGAGATTTGAGGTATATGCAGTTTCCTAGTAGCACCCCGGCACGTACAGCGTTTTTAAACAAACAAATGAACGGTATAACCGGTAATTCATTTATTGAGATCTATCGAAAAAACGACAATCTTAAACGGAATATCATCTCAGTTCGCGAAAAGAGGAGTGCCGTGAAAGAAATACTGATCTACAACAATAATAACCTAAATGGCTCATTTCTGTATTTCAATGGTAATTTCGACCCAGCCAAAGTTCGTCAGATGGCAAAGAACGAAGAGTTTCAAAAATTAGGTGAAGGTTTGATCAACCAGTTCAATATGGGGACTACACCGGGTATTAATCAAGAAGAGGAGAAAAAGGAAAACGAATAAAAGGCTATCGTATAAGCGTCTTGGCTTTTTCACGTATAATCTGTGAAACTGGTTTATTCTCGAGGTGGCTCTCTAACCAAGAAATAATATCTAAGTACAAAAATGCCCTTTTTTCATAGGGATGGTTTTCATATTTTTTCAGTTCAGTATGTAATTTCTGAAACTCACTGCGTAATTCGTTCGGGTATATATTGCCCAAATTTCTCAAGAACTTGATCATTTCTTTTTGTACTGCATGAAGGTCGTTCATCTTCAACAAGAACTTATAGGTGCTTTTTAGTTGTATTTCTAAATGGTAGTCCATTCCAGCCTCGTAATGCGCTACCAAACTCAATACACGAGAGAAACACATGAGGTCTTCACGCATTTTCAACTTTTTGTTATCAATGATTTTTTTCAAATATGCAATACAGGTCTTGTTATCGCCCATGCCAAAATATAAACAGGCGATTTTATAGTAGAGTACCATAATATGGTGTTCATCAATACGATCCTTGTGCTTGTTGATACCGTATTCTATGATTTTCACCAAATACACGCCTTTTTCAAAAGTACCTTCAAGAAAGTGAAGGTTTAATTTACTAGCGTTGATATAAAGAAATGCCAGCGAAGTGATATTGTCGTTTTTTGGAAAGTCACTACTACTGACCATAGTTTCCAATTGTTCAAGTGTCTCTTTAAACTGAGAGCTGTATCTTACATAGAACAAAGATTCTAATAAATAATGATTTCCCTTTAAATAGAATACAGGGTTTAGGTAAATCATATCGCTATGCTCATAGAAAAGATCCACCCATTTACTCGAATATTTATAACATGAAAGAAAATCTTGGGTCAAAAAACTGTACCACAAATGAGCTTTATAGAGCCATAGTTTTTCACGATACCCCAGTTCTTCGATTTTGTATTTGGGCAATTGTTTCTCAAAATAACGCTGCACATTTTGGTAATCTTCATCACTGCGCACATAACCAACTTTCAGCATCATGCCATAAAGTTGAAGTGAAAGGTTTGACAACTTGCTCGTCATCACATTATGGGCTGACAGTTCTTTTGCCTGAATAGCGAGTTCGTCGGCTCTATCAGGTATACTACGGGTAATGTATTGGGTCTCTATAATTTTTTCAAGCTCTACGATTTCATAGGCCACATTCTTTTCTTCGTTCTCAATGGCCGTATTCTTGGCCTTGTCCAATATTTTCAAACTCTGCCGATAAAGACCTTTTTGATAGAGAATGGTAGCGAAATCGAGTTGCTCTCTAATCTGCACCCTTATATCTTGATTTACAGGGTTTAAGCGAAGGCTTATAA
>CAZEUV010000110.1:3802-9909 GCA_964515285.1 uncultured Maribacter sp.
TCTCTAATCTGCACCCTTATATCTTGATTTACAGGGTTTAAGCGAAGGCTTATAAGAATCTGTTTGTACAAATGCGCCTTTAAATTTGAAAGCTGTGATTTTTTAACGATTCCACTGTTCAGAATCGTCTTTTCATCGTACTCTCGTATTTTGTCCATCAGATTGAACAGGGCTATGAACTTGGCATCGGTATTGACACCCAAGCGACCCACGTAAAGTTTAAACTGACGTTTTTCAGACTTTGAAAGTGATTTTACCAAGATGAACAAAGCATCTTTATGCGCATTTGCCATCGTAAAAATTATTACTTAAGTAGTTGTTAATCAAATTATTGAATGTTCAAAAAAGTTATTAAGTGTTGTAAATCGCCATTCCATTTTTAGGAGATTTCCCTTATTGGTTATATATTCGTGTAGAACTCGTTTAGACTTTTTGGAATGAAACGGAAATTAGGGTTTTTATATCCAATTAAAAAAGTTTAAACACGTTCTTAGGGTATATAAAACTACACAATTATAATGAGTAAAGATACGGTACAAATTTTTGATACAACGCTCAGAGATGGTGAACAGGTGCCTGGCTGTAAATTGGATGCCGACCAAAAACTAGTAATCGCCGAGCGTCTAGATAATTTGGGAGTCGATATTATCGAAGCCGGTTTTCCGATATCCAGTCCTGGTGATTTCAATTCTGTATATGAAATTTCTAAATTGGTGAAAAACGCAACCGTTTGTGGCTTGACACGTGCAGTGAAAAAAGATATCGAAATTGCAGCAGAAGCTTTGACACTAGCCAAAAGACCCCGAATACATACAGGTATAGGCACCTCAGATTCGCATATCGAACATAAATTCAATTCAAATCGAGACGCTATTATAGAACGTGCCGTGGCGGCGGTCAAATACGCCAAGACCTTTGTTGAAGATGTGGAGTTCTATGCCGAGGATGCAGGTAGAACCGACAATGAATTTTTGGCTCGGGTATGTGAGGCTGTGGTAAAGGCCGGGGCAACGGTATTGAATATACCAGATACTACAGGGTATTGCCTACCAGAAGAATACGGCGCTAAAATGAAGTACTTGAAAGAGAATGTAAAGGGTATTCACAAGGCGACACTATCATGCCATTGCCATAACGATCTAGGCTTGGCAACCGCAAATTCAATTGCCGGGGTAGTCAACGGTGCACGACAAATAGAGTGTACTATTAATGGCATTGGTGAGCGAGCGGGCAATACGTCTTTAGAAGAGGTGGTCATGATCATGCGGCAGCACCCAAGCCTTGGTCTCGACACTAATATCAATAGTAAATTACTGTATAGCACCAGCCAAATGGTATCGCAAAAAATGGGGGTCATGGTACAATCGAACAAGGCGATTGTCGGTGCTAATGCCTTTGCACACAGTTCTGGCATACATCAAGACGGAGTTATTAAAAATAGGGAGACCTATGAGATAATCGACCCTGCCGATGTTGGGGTAGACGAATCCTCTATTGTTCTTACTGCGAGAAGTGGTAGGGCAGCATTGGCATATCGTGCGAAAATAGTAGGGTACGAACTGACCAAATTACAACTCGATACGGTCTACCAAGAGTTTTTGAAATTTGCGGATAATAAGAAAGAAATTATAGATGCCGATATTCATGAAATCATTACCGCAACGGATGTAGCCATTCAAAAGGTTATCTGATGAATTTAAAAATCGCACTTTTGGGAGGAGATGGCATCGGACCAGAAGTACTGGCGCAATCGGTAAAATGCCTTCGAGCAGTAGAAGAAACCTTCGATCATCAATTCGATTTCACTAAAGCACCAGTTGGGGCCATTGCCATTTCAGCCTCGGGCATGCCTTTACCAGAAGACACTTTGAATTTGTGCAAGGCATCGGACGCCATACTTTTTGGAGCCATTGGGGCCTTGGAATACGATAACAAACCCGAGGCCGAAATCAGACCGGAACATGGTCTTCTGAGGTTACGAAAAGAACTCGGACTATATGCCAATATCAGACCGGTAAAGGTTTTTCCTGCCCTCGTTGAAAATTCGCTTTTACCAAAAAAAGTGATTTCAGGTACGGATCTCGTAATCTATCGTGAACTAACAGGGGGCATTTACTTTGGTAAGAAAACATTGAGCAAGAACGGCGAGGTCGCATCAGATCTCTGCGAATATTTTGAAGGTGAAATCACCCGTATTGCCCATATGGCATTTAAAGCGGCAAAAAAACGCAAAAGAAAACTCACCCTGATCGACAAGGCCAATGTACTTGAAACATCTCGGTTATGGCGAAGGGTAGTGACCGAAATCAGCGGCAGTTACCCTGAGGTACATCTAGAATGCCTTTTTATAGATAATGCAGTGGTTCAAATGATGATGAGCCCGTCAAAATTCGATGTTATCCTAACGGATAATATGTTCGGAGATATCATCAGTGATCTCGGTAGTGTGATTATCGGATCAATAGGGCTGCTGCCATCGGCTTCCGTAGGGAATGAAAATGCAATGTTCGAGCCCTTTCACGGATCCTATCCGCAGGCAAAAGGCAAAAATATCGCCAACCCGGTAGCCTCTATTTTAAGTACCGCACTTTTACTACAGCATTTCGGATTGATAGAGGAAGCCAATGCCGTTGTAGGAGCCGTTCACAAATCATTCGTCAAAAGTGTCTCCACACCCGATATATTTGGAAGCAACAAATATGGCACCGATTATGTCGGAGATTTTATTGCTGAAAATATCGTGGATTCAGACGAAGATCATAATATCAATGAAGAGAATATTGGGCTAGGGCGTTCGACCATTATTTGACCCGATGGTTTAGGTGATGACCATCGCTTGAAAAAGTGCCTATTCCGCCAATAATTTTTTCACAAAACCATCGAACTCTTTTTGAAAGAGAACAAACTTCGCTCCGGTCGCAGGCCCATTAAAACCAGTATGAATCTTTCTGACACTTCCCTTTTTATCGATGAAAATCGAGGTAGGATACGACAGTACATGGTTCAACATGGGTAATTTTTGTTGTGCCGCCTCTTTGTCAGATGATCCGTACTGCCCTAAAAGAACCGGATAGTCAATACCTATTCTTTCCTTTAACCTGACAATCCTTTTAAACGCCCCCTCTTGTGTTTTAGCATATTCAAAGGCCAAGGCAACAAGTTCAAAATCAGGATGTTCATTCTTTTTTAGGTAATCGACATAAAATTTGGTCTCGTCCAAACAGTTCGGACACCAAGTACCCATAATCTGAACCAAAACGACCTTGTTCTTGAATCGTTCGTCTGTCAATGAAACCATCTGCCCCTTAGCATCTGGAAAAGAGAATTCAAATGTATCATAGCCCTCTTTGAGAAAAGTCAGCGAATCGGCATTGGGCAATTCAAAAACCTCGTTTCGCTCTGCCACAAAGGGTTCTTTAAAATGGTTTCCAGAATAAAAAACGCCGTTCAAACTACTATCGGTGACCTTGGCCGTAAACAAGAAAGCATGCGCCCCGTCAAAGGCAGAAACTTTAAGTGAATCACCTGACAGCACACCATCAAGATATCTATAATCACCTGTTGTAGTCCTAAAGGTACCGGTAACCCTACCTTCATTTTGTTCGAATATACCTTTCGCCATATAACGATCTGCCGTGCCTGCACTAAATTCCGTTTTCCAGATACCCGAAATGTTTTGGGTGGATGGGCTATTCTTTTTAAATCTACTTTTCTCCTCAAAAGTGGCCTTAAAGGGTACTACCCTGCCCAAACTCTCTTTTATAAACTGCCCTTCAATAGTGTTTTTCGTAAATTTTCCAGCAATATATCCCTCATAAACGGGAAACCTGATCGTAACCGAATCGTTCTCAACCAACACTTCATCAACCTGTATGACTTCCTCCGCATTATAGATTTCAATTCGGTATACATCCTCATCGTTCTTTATCAATTTAAAGTTAAAGGGAAGGGTTTCGTTGTCCATCACCTCAAGTTCTGCCAACCATATTCCCTCAGAAAGTGATACCTCTTTTGAGTTATTGCAAGCGGTCAACAAAACAAAAAACGTTATAATCGCGATTATTCTTTTCATAATGAACAGTAGTCAAGTGTAAAATCTAAATAACGACAAAAATGTTACATTAAAAAATTAAAAGAATTCAATTGCATCACTATTGAATGTCTTGATGCATTGTTTTATCTTTACTCGCTTTAAAACCAACCCATGAATATTTCGTACAACTGGTTAAAACAATTCATAAAAATAGATTGGGAAGCCGAGCAAACGGCAGAACTTTTAACCGATTTAGGACTAGAAGTAGAGGGTATCACCCCTTTTGAGTCGATAAAAGGCGGACTCAAAGGTGTTGTTGTGGGCCATGTACTTACTTGTGACAAACACCCGAATGCTGACCGATTGAAAATCGCTACCGTAGATATAGGTGCGACCGAACCCCTGCAAATTGTTTGCGGGGCGCCAAATGTTGCCAAAGATCAAAAAGTACCGGTAGCAACAATCGGCACTACGCTTTACACAAAAGAAGGTGAAGCTTGGACAATAAAAAAAGGAAAAATAAGAGGAGAGGAAAGTCACGGCATGATCTGTGCCGAAGATGAGCTGGGCTTAGGTGAAGGCCATGATGGCATCTTGGTTTTAGATGAGTCGGTTAAAGTTGGTACAGCCTGTTCTGATATTTTTGAAATGGAAAATGATTCGGTTTTTGAAATAGGGCTAACGCCAAACCGGGCAGATGCCATGAGCCATTTTGGGGTTGCAAGAGACCTTAGGGCCGGTCTTCGGCAAAAAGGAATCGAAAAAGAACTGATTTTACCCTCTGTAAATAATTTTGATGATACCGATAGGTCATTGAAAATTGATGTCTTTGTAGAAGACAGTGAACTTGCGCCCAGGTATTGTGGTGTTACCTTAAGCAACTTGATCGTTCAGCCTTCACCTAATTGGCTGAAAAACCGATTGAACGCCATTGGCATAAAACCAAAGAACAATCTGGTAGATGCTACCAACTACGTACTTCATGAATTAGGGCAGCCCTTGCACGCCTTTGATGCAGAAAAAATAAAAGGCAATAAGGTTATTGTGAAAACATTGCCAAAAGGAACCAAGTTCACCACTTTAGATGAAATCGAACGTGAGCTGCACGAAGAAGACTTGATGATCTGTGATGCCGAAAAGCCCATGTGCATTGCAGGTGTTTTTGGTGGAGTACATTCAGGAGTTACCGAAAGCACTACGTCAATATTTTTAGAGAGTGCATATTTCAATTCGATTTCAATACGAAAATCAGCCAAAAGACATGGCCTGAATACCGATGCCTCTTTTCGGTTTGAAAGGGGTATCGATATTGAAAAAGTAGAATTCATACTTCGTAGGGCAGCGATACTCATCAAAGAAATAGCCGGTGGTGAAATCACCTCGCAAATTGTGGACCTTTACCCGAACAAGGCTACTGACCGACAGGTGTTCTTGAGTTTTGACAAAACGAACAAGCTTATCGGACAGGAGATTAAAAGAGACACTATAAAATCTATTTTGACCTCGCTCGATATTAAAATCATGAACGTTACTGAAACGGGGCTTGGCCTGATGATACCACCCTATCGTGTAGATGTACAACGCGATGTCGATGTCATTGAAGAAATACTACGCGTATTTGGATACAATAACATTCATTTTACCGAAAAAATAAATGCATCTATTGCCCCGTCTTCTAAAACAGAGGATTATAAACTACAAAATGTAATCGGAAACCTTTTGGCAGCGCAAGGATTTTTCGAGATAATGGCCAATAGCCTTAGCTCGCCCGCATACCATACTCTTTCAGAAAATTTGAAGGAAGAGCACAATATCACCATGCTGAATCCGCTGAGCAATGATTTATCGGTTATGCGCCAGTCTATGTTGTTTTCAGGTCTTACAGCAATTTCACATAACATCAACAGAAAAAAACAGAATCTAAAGTTTTTTGAATTTGGTAAGACCTATCATCAATTCACATCAGAACGGGTTGAGAACAAACATTTATGTTTGTTCTTAACAGGAAATAGGAGTGAGGATAACTGGGCGAAACCAACTCAGAAAAATGATTTCTATTTTCTAAAAACAATTG
>CAZEUV010000111.1:0-1543 GCA_964515285.1 uncultured Maribacter sp.
TAATAAGGATCTACTCCAATACAATGTCCCCCTACCAAGCCTGGTTTAAAAGGCAAGAAATTCCATTTGGTTCCCGCGGCCTTTAAAACTTCATGGGTGTCAATATTCATGAGGTTGAAAATCTTGGCCAATTCGTTGACAAAGGCAATATTAATATCTCGTTGCGAGTTTTCGATTACTTTTGAGGCCTCGGCTACTTTGATGCTGGGTGCCAAATGTGTACCCGCAGTAATTACGGAGGCATAAAGCGCATCGACTTTTTTGCCTATTTCAGGGGTGGATCCCGCGGTTACCTTAAGAATTTTATCTACGGTATGTTTTTTATCGCCTGGGTTGATTCTCTCAGGAGAATAGCCTGCATAAAAATTTTTATTGAATTTGAGGCCACTAACTTTTTCAAGGATAGGAATGCATTCGTCTTCGGTCACCCCAGGGTATACGGTAGACTCATAGATGACGATATCACCTTTCTTCAACACCTTACCCACGGTCTCACTTGATTTGTACAATGGGGTCAGGTCAGGTCTATTTGCTCTGTCAACAGGTGTCGGAACAGTAATTATATAATAATTGCAATTCTCAAGTGCTTTCGAATTATCGGTACAATACAATCCGATCTTTGTCGTCGCTCCACTTTTTGTAACTTCTTTTAACGAAGTCTCACTAATTTCAAAGGTGCTATCGATGCCGATTTGTAGTTCAGAAACCCGTTTTTGATTGATGTCAAATCCTACAACCGGATATTTTGTGGCAAATAAACGAGCTAGTGGCAAACCAACATACCCGAGACCGATAATTCCAATATTGATGTTGCTCATAGTTCAATTAAAGAGATAGTGATTTTTTGCTTTAAACCAAATTATACCTTTTCATTTTGTTTTCGTCAGTTATTAAAGGGTAAATGAAAGGAAATCTTTTGCTAAGATAAGTATATGTCAGATGATTGGTTTAAATCAGTTCAATTATAATAGTCAATATACCATTCATAAAAAGCGCGTACCCCTTTTTTTATACTGGTTGTGGGGCTGTAGCCATAATCTTCAACAAGAGCATCTATGTTAGCCCAAGTTTTTTCAACGTCACCAGCTTGTATCGGAAGCATTTTCTTTTTTGCTTCTTTCTGAAAGTTAAATTCAATTTCTTTAATAAAATCGAGTAGCTTGACCGACTTATTATTGCCTATGTTGTATAGTTTGTAGTACTCATTTTTTGATTTTCTGATATCAAGAGCGCCTTTTAGTACACGAAGTACTCCTTCTGCAATATCGGTAACATAGGTAAAATCACGCTCCATATTACCATGATTGAATACTTTGATGGGGCGGTTGTGGTGTATAGCATCCGTAAAGAGAAACATAGCCATATCTGGTCTTCCCCAAGGGCCATAGACCGTAAAAAACCGGAGCCCTGTTGTGGGAATTTTAAAAAGATGGCTGTACGTATGCGCCATAAGTTCATTGCTCTTTTTGGTTGCGGCATAAAGGCTTATAGGGTGGTCGACATTATCTTCAACCGTAAACGGAATCTTTATATTGTTGCCATA
>CAZEUV010000111.1:1643-9581 GCA_964515285.1 uncultured Maribacter sp.
CCGGTTACCAGTATTTTCATGATTGCCCTATTTTGTAGTATTCAAAACCGATGGCATCCATAGTACCTTTGTCCAAAAGGCGTCTTCCATCAAAAATAAAGGCAGGTTTTAACATTTTTTCATAAATGGTTGCCCAGTCGTAATTTTTAAATTCGTCCCATTCGGTAAGAATTGCAATGGCATGTGCTTCTTCAGCTGCTTTGATCGGATCGTTCACCACTTTTAGCAACCGTCTATTTTCTTCGGGTGATCTTGTATTTAGATAATCCAGATCGGCATAAACCTGCTCTTCCGGCACCTTTGGGTCGTAGATTACGATTTCCGCCTTTTCATCCAACAATGCGTCTGCAATATAAATGGCCGCTGACTCTCTAGTATCATTGGTATCCTTTTTGAACGCCCAGCCGTAAAAAACGATTTTTTTCCCAGATACGGTATTGTACAAGGTAGTGACGATGTTTTCGGCAAAACGTCTTTTTTGATAATCGTTCATAATGATGACCTGCTCCCAATAATCGGCAACTTCCTGCAGTCCATAACTTCCTGCTATATAGACTAAGTTCAAGATGTCTTTTTGAAAACAAGAACCTCCAAAACCAACTGAGGAATTCAAGAATTTCGAACCTATTCTACTATCATAGCCAATGGCCCTAGAGACTTCGGCAACATTGGCATCGGTCTTTTCACAAAGTGCCGAAATCGAGTTTATTGATGATACCCGTTGCGCCAAAAAGGCGTTGGCCACTAATTTCGACAGCTCAGATGACCATACATTGGTCTGTAAGATTCTATCTTTTGGCAACCAATTTTCGTAAATACTGCTCAGCGTATCTTTTGCCGCCTGCCCTTCGGGTGTTTCTGCACCCCCTATGAGTACCCTGTCGGCATTCAATAGGTCTTCGATCGCAGTTCCTTCCGCTAAAAACTCTGGATTGGAGAGTATCTCAAAATCCACTCCGTTACCCGTATTGTCCAAGATACTTTTTATAGCACTTGCCGTTCTTACGGGAAGTGTGGATTTTTCGACTACAATTTTGTTGGTCTTAGCAACTTTGGCAATATTTCTAGCGCAGAGTTCTATGTTTTTTAGATCGGCGGCCTGCCCTTTTCCCTTACCATAGGTTTTTGTAGGGGTATTGACCGATATAAAAATGATTTCTGATTCGTCAATGGCCTTGTCAACATCTGTAGAAAAGAAAAGATTTTTCCCTCTCGTTTTTTCGACCAGTTCTTTGAGCCCGGGTTCGTAAACGGGCAGCTTGTCTAAATCGGAATGGTTCCATAAATCAATGCGTTCTTTGCTGATGTCAACTACGGTCACTTTAATATCAGGGCATTGGCTTGCGATTACCGACATGGTGGGCCCGCCTACATAACCGGCACCGATACAGCATATTTTTGTTACTTTCATAATTTGGGTTTACTTTAAAGGAATGCAAAGATTACAAAATAACTCAACAATAGAATAAATATTGTCGATAAAAAGACCTAATTAACCGTTTGCAGCGTATATTGTTAAAATCCAAAAGTCATGTTTTCTTGAGATTTGGAATACAGATACCCTTTTGACCGATAAATTTCAAATTTTAAACGAAATTTAAGAGGTATTTGATTTATTACAGGAAACTATGGTTACTTTTGAAATCTGTAATGAGCTTAACTAAAACTTATTGAGTGGAGACACAGACTAAGATTTGGCTTTCCTCGCCCCATATGGGAAGCAATGAACAGAACTATGTTGACGAGGCCTTTAAGACCAATTGGGTTGCCCCATTGGGGCCCAATGTCGACCGTTTTGAAGAGGCCATCGAAAACTATATCGGGAATGATGTGCATGTTGCTGCCCTGAGTACGGGTACAGCGGCCATACATCTTGCTTTGGAGTTATTGGGAGTTTCACATGGTGATGAGGTAATCTGCCAAAGTTTCACATTTTCGGCTTCTGCCAATCCTATTATGTATTTAGGTGCTACGCCCATATTTGTGGATAGCGAAAGGGAAACATGGAATATTTCACCAGAACTCTTGGAAAAAGCTATTTTAGATAGAATTGCCAAAGGAAAAAAACCCAAGGCGATTATTGCGGTACATTTATATGGAATGCCCTATAATGTGGATGCCGTAAAAGAAATTGCTTTAAAGTATGGGATACCCATTGTAGAAGATAGTGCTGAGGCATTGGGAAGCACTTTCAACAATATCAATTGTGGCAGTTTTGGCGACATCGGAATATTATCGTTTAACGGAAATAAGATCATTACTACCTCAGGAGGTGGTGCCTTGGTGACCAAAAACGAAAATTTTAAAAAGAAGGCGATTTTTTTGGCCACTCAAGCTAGGGATGATGCGCCCCATTACCTTCATTCACATGTGGGCTATAACTATAGAATGAGCAATGTACTGGCTGGTATTGGACGTGGACAAATGGAGGTGCTCGATGATCGTGTAGCAGCAAGAAGATCCAACTTTGATTTTTATAGGGCGAGTTTGGCCCATTTGCCTGAAATTGAGTTTTTAAACGAAACAAAAGGCTTTTTCTCTAATAGATGGCTGAGTTGTATTTTAACGCCGTCATACGAAATGCGTGAAAGAATTCGTTATGCTCTTTTAGCCGATGATGTTGAATCAAGGCCCTTGTGGAAACCAATGCACCAACAGCCTATTTTTAAGAAATATCCAAATTATTCAGACGGTACATCGGCAGAACTGTTCGAACGTGGACTCTGTTTGCCCAGCGGTTCAAATTTAACCGATGTAGATCTTGAAAGAGTAGTGACCTTAATCCTTAAAGAATTGACCAAATGATAAAAAACTACCTAGTGAGCAATGCGCATCGCTATGCGTCAAAATGGTTGGTACTGGCTATAGATGTTGTTTTGATATCCATATCATTTGTATTGGCGTATATCATCAGGTTTAATTTAACCTTTGATTTCGACAGTGAAAAACTCTTTGTTCAACTGCCTATTGTTGCCATTATTGCGGTCTTGTCTTTTCTTTATACAGAATCGTACAAGGGTGTTGTTAGGCATACCGGGGTAAGGGATGTGTACAAAATCTTCAATGCGATTTGTTTTTCCAGCATTTTGACCATCTTCTTTTTGATTTTGAACAGGCAGTTCGTCATGATGGATAATTTTACGATACCCCTTGGTATAATTGTCATACATAGCTTACTGGGTTTTATTGCCCTGATAGCATCACGTTACATTTTTAAAACCTTGTTCTTTAATTTGGTGAAGAAATTCAAGGCCACAAAAAACGTTTTGATCTACGGTGCGGGTGAATCAGGTATACTTACCTATAACGCCATTTCAAGTCAGACAAGTAACAATGCCAGAGTGGTTGCTTACTTAGACGATGACCCAAAGAAAATTGGAAAGATCATCAATGGGGTAATCGTTTTGGGCAAAAATGTATTGTCAGAATATTTTTTGAAATCAAAAGATATTTCAGAAATCATTGTATCGATAAACAATGTAGATACTATTAAACTAAGGGAACTGGTAGAGAGCCTAGTGGAGTATCCCGTATTGGTGAAGATAGTACCGCCCGTGGACAGTTGGATCAATGGAGAATTGAAAGCATCACAGATCAAACAGGTTCAGATAGAGGATTTGTTGGATAGGGCTCCTATAGATATTAAGAAATCAAAAGTTTCCGAACAGCTGAACAACCAAGTGATTTTGGTAACAGGCGGGGCGGGTTCAATTGGCAGTGAGATCGTCAGACAGATAGCCAATTATGATTACAAATCGCTCATTATTATCGATCAGGCCGAATCTGCCCTGTATGATTTACAGCAAGAGTTAAAACAAAACGGTTTTCACAATTTTATACCGATTGTTGGTGATATTCGCGACAAAAGCCGGATGAATTCTTACTTTCAAGAGCATAAACCAACCATGGTTTTTCATGCAGCGGCCTATAAGCATGTACCCTTGATGGAATATAACTATTACGAAGCCATAAAAATTAATGTAGCCGGAACAAAAACCATTGTCGACTTGTCAATGAACCACAATGTGGACAAATTCGTATTCGTATCAACTGACAAAGCAGTGAACCCAACAAACGTTATGGGAGCTACCAAACGTATTGCTGAAATGTATATCAGCAGCGTACAGCAAGAGAACAGAACGAAATTTATAACAACTAGGTTCGGAAATGTTTTGGGATCCAATGGGTCTGTGATTCCATTATTCAGAAAACAAATAGAAAAAGGAGGGCCTTTGACCGTTACCCATAAAGATATCACGCGATTTTTTATGACTATTCCCGAGGCATCGCAATTGGTTTTAGAGGCAGCGGTAATGGGCGAGGGAGGTGAGATCTTCATTTTCGACATGGGTAAATCAGTGAAGATTTTCAACTTGGCCAAAAACATGATCAAACTCTCTGGTTTAAAATATCCTGACGATATTGATATTAAGATTACCGGTTTACGGCCTGGAGAAAAGCTCTATGAAGAATTGTTGGCCAATGGTGAAAATACCCTGCCCACCTATCACAAGAAAATTTTGATAGGTAAGGTCAAGGAATTGGATTATGCCATGGTCAAATCAAAAATAGATGAACTCTGTGTTTCGAATATGTTCTTCAATGGCAATACGATGGCCCTTATGAAAGAAATCGTACCTGAGTATGTTTCCAATAATTCTGAATTCTGCAAACTTGATGATAAGAAGAAAAGTACTGTTGTTGAGAAAGGGGAAAAGAAAATTTTTCAATCGTAATTTTTTACTATTATTGCACAAAAAACATACATTATGCAACTAAATAAGAATCGTTTTGGATTGGTATTGTCTTTGTTGACAGTATCGATTCTAGTATTATCTTCATGTGCTTCAAAGAAAGAAGTGGTGTATTTTCAAGATACGGGCAGTTTCGAGACCCTTGTTGATAAGAACAGCTTTACTCCAAAATTCAAGGTCGATGATCTTGTGAATATTCATGTGTCTACATTGAACAATGAGGCGAGTGCACCTTTTAACTTGTTCAGAGGAGCATCAGAAGGGGGCATACGCCCCGAACAGGTTGATTATTTGATTGATAAAGAAGGTGAAATAGATTTTCCGGTTATAGGGAAAATTAAAATATCAGGACTTTCTTCTGAGGAGTTGAGAGTGTTGTTGCGTGAAAAATTATCGGAATATCTTAAAAACCCGATAATCAATATTCGGTTAAGAAATTTTACGGTAACCGTTCTGGGTGAAGTGCACAGACCAGGCACCTACCCTGTTAATGGAGAACGAATAACAATTTTAGAAGCCTTGGGCTTTGCGGGTGATTTGACCGTTAAGGGCGTTCGTGAAAATGTAATGGTCATTAGAGATTTTGACGGTACTAAAGTATATACGAGAATTGATTTGACCAAAAAAGAATCTTTGAGTTCTCCTGTATATTATTTGACCCAAAACGATGTTGTGTACGTAGAGCCCAACCAATCGGCTATAACCGCATCTAGTTTAGACAATAGGGCGACAATAGCAATTTCGATCGCATCCATCCTTATTACCTCTTCGGTTTTAATACTGACAAGAAATTAGATTAGGAAATAAAATTTACTATGAATCAAAACGCCCAAAACTCTTCCTCTGAAAGTATCGATTTGAAAGAGGTTCTCTCAAGTTATGCCAAACATTGGAAATGGTTTGCCTTCTCTGCCTTAGCGACATTGGTCATGGCGTTTATCTATATTAGATACGCCACACCTGAATACGAGGCAGCGGCTAAAATTCAAATTTTGGATGAAAAAAATTCAGGATCGAATTTAGTGTTCAAAGAATTGGATATGCTTGGAGGCGGTAAGAATCAGGTTGTCGACGAAATCGAGCTCATTGGGTCAAGATCTAATTTTATTCAAGTGGTAAGAGAGTTAAAACTGAATACCAGAATCCATGTTTTGGGCAGTGTTATCAAGACAGAACTATATAACAATTCGCCTATAAATTTGAATTTTATAGCACAAGACTCTACCTTGTACAATGCCAAATTTGATTTTTTTATCACCTTGTCGTCATCAACTACGTTTGGGTATAGCGAAGAGGAGGATAAACCGGTCAAAGTGTATTCTTTTGGTAAAAACATAGCTTCACCAATTGGTGATATTGTTATCACCCCAAACTTGGGCAGTTTTGAAAAGTACAAAGACAAAAAGCTTATGGTTTCTATAAGGCCTGTTGATGATGTTGCTTTGGAGTATAAAAACAAGATGCTAATTAATAATACAGATGATAAATCGAATATTGTTGATATTAGATTGGCGGACCCTATTCGAGAAAAGGCCATTAATATTGTAAATAGCCTTATTCGTATTTATAATGAAAATGCCATTGAAGATAAGCAGGTTATCGCTGATAAAACGTCAAAATTCATCAATGACCGAATTGCCGATATCTCTGGTAACCTATCAACAGTTGATCAATCTGCAGAAGATTTCAAAACCGAAAAGGGAGTAACCGATATTGCGTCAGAGGCTAACATCAATTTAAATGTCGGCGTGGCCAACCAACAAGAGCTGGCAGCTGCAAGAAATCAGTTGAACATGGCTTCTTCAATGAGCAATATCGTCGATCAACAACAAGGGTACGAAGTTTTACCTGCCAATGTTGGTGGTCCCGCTATATCGGGTACCGTTGCCCAGCACAACCAATTGGTACTTGAAAGAAAACGTTTGTTGAAAAGTTCGAATGAAAAAAACCCGATTATCGTGAATTTGGATCAACAGATCGATGGTCTAAAAAGGAGCTTATCTACAAGTTTAAAGGGTACCGTAAATAATTTGGGGTTAACGGTAAATTCACTTAGTAGTCAACAGTCTAGATTTAACTATAAAATATACTCCTCGCCCAAAAACGAGCGCGCCTTACGTGATATTACAAGAAAGCAACAGACTACTGAAGAGCTCTATTTGTACCTGCTCACAAAGAGAGAAGAGTCGCAAATCGCCGTGGCCTCACAAGCTCCTAAGTCAAAAACCATTGACAACGCATATGGTGTTAGCAGATTTCCGGTCTCACCAAAGAAAAATGTGATTTATTTGGCTTCGTTGATACTTGGCTTGTTAATACCATTCTCTATTATTTATGCCAATGACTTATTAGATAATAAAGTACACAGCATGAGTACTCTTGAAAAATTGACATCCGATACACCAGTTTTGGGAGAAATACCTAAACTTTCAAGGAAAGACGGAAAACTGGTCGTAAAGGAAGATCGTTCGGTATTGGCTGAATCTCTTAGGATCATACGCACAAATCTTGATTATTTGATGAAGACCAAAGAGGCATCGAAAACAGGAAAGAACAATATTATCTTTGTGACATCAACGGTTCCCGGTGAGGGAAAGACTTTTTTGTCTAGTAATCTTTCTATGATCTTGGCGAGTACAAATAAAAAAGTGCTCCTCATTGGGGCAGATATTCGAAATCCAAAAATATACACGTTCTTTACAGGCCCGAATGTAGATAAAATGTCTAAACCCAGTAGGAACAAAGATGTGGGCCTTACCGAATATTTATATGATAGTACTTTGAACATAAAGGATATTATCAATCCTATGTTGGTACACCACAATACAATAGATGTTGTGTATTCGGGTAGAATACCCCCAAACCCGGCCGAGCTTTTGATGGGTGATCGAATTAAGGCACTTTTTGATGAGGTTTCTGAACGTTATGATTATGTAATTGTTGATACGGCACCATTGATGGTGGTGACCGATACGCTATTGATCAGTCAATATGCCAATCATCTTATTTATGTTGTTAGGGCAGGAGTGACTGAGAATAAGGCTATAGGTTTCCCGTTAAAACTTCAAGAAGAAGGGAAAATAAAAGGGCTATGTTTTGTGGTCAATGACGTGAAGAATGCCAACTTAGGGTATGGTGGAAAATACGGTTATGGCTACGGTAAGACCCAAAAGAAATGGTGGAA
>CAZEUV010000112.1:0-3815 GCA_964515285.1 uncultured Maribacter sp.
CTTGAAAAAGGGTTTCAATATGACCCTGATTCTTATCTTCAACACGAACTTGAGGCTTCCTTTATTTATGAGGATACGCCCGATCAAAGTAAAGCGACCGCCGATATTAAAAGAGACATGGAAAGCGAACGCCCTATGGATCGATTGATCTGCGGTGATGTGGGTTTTGGCAAGACCGAAGTGGCTATTAGAGCAGCTTTCAAGGCCGTTGCGAATGGCAAGCAGGTTGCCGTTTTGGTGCCAACCACAATTCTGGCATTTCAACATAATAGAACGTTTAAAGAACGTCTCAAAGAAATGCCCGTAACCGTAGACTACCTCAATCGGTTCCGTACCACCAAAGAACGTCGAGAAACCTTGGCTAAATTAGAGGCCGGTAAAATCGATATCATTATAGGCACCCATCAACTCGTCAATAAAAAAGTAAAGTTCAAAGACCTGGGATTGTTGATCGTTGACGAAGAACAAAAATTTGGGGTATCGGTCAAAGACAAATTGAAATCGATCAAAGAAAATGTAGATGTGCTCACGTTGACCGCAACACCCATACCTAGAACATTACAATTCAGTTTGATGGCGGCCCGTGATCTTTCGGTAATCAATACGCCCCCACCCAATCGATACCCCATTGAAAGTAGGGTCGTTCGCTTTGGTGAAGAAATTATAAGAGATGCCGTTACCTATGAAATTCAACGTGGCGGACAGGTATTTTTTATTCATAACAGAATCGAAAATATAAAAGAAGTGGCCGGTATGCTTCAACGTTTGGTGCCCGATGCCAAAATAGGAATCGGCCACGGGCGCATGGAAGGCAAAAAATTGGAAACCCTTATGCTCGCTTTTATGAACGGTGAGTTCGATGTACTGGTCTCAACCACTATTGTTGAAAATGGATTGGATGTGCCAAACGCCAATACTATTTTTATCAACAACGCCAATAATTTCGGACTCAGTGATCTTCATCAAATGCGGGGTCGTGTGGGCCGTAGCAATAAAAAGGCTTTTTGCTATTTCATTACACCGCCTTATGATGTTATGACCGATGATGCCCGTAAACGTATTCAGGCCCTTGAACAGTTTACAGCACTTGGCAGTGGTTTCAACATTGCCATGAAAGATCTTGAAATACGTGGCGCAGGTGATCTATTGGGAGGCGAACAAAGCGGATTTATCAATGAGATCGGTTTTGATGCCTATCAAAAAATATTGGCAGAAGCAATTGATGAACTGAAAGAAAACGAATTCAAAGAACTCTATGAAGAGGTAGAGGGCCATCAAGAAAAAGTGTTCGTAAAAGAAACCTCGTTAGATGCTGATTTTGAACTATTGTTTCCTGATGATTACATCAACAATATCACCGAGCGTTTAAATCGGTATACCGAACTGAACTTGGTGAAAGACAATGAAGGATTGCTGAAATTCGAATCAGAACTCGTAGACCGTTTTGGTGAATTGCCCAGTGAGGCAGATGATCTCATGAATTCGGTTCGTGTAAAATGGATCGCCAATAGTATCGGACTCGAAAAAATTGTCATGAAAAGAGGAAAGATGATCGGATATTTCATTGCCAATCAACAATCTGATTTTTACCAGAGCACCTTATTCACCCAAGTATTGCAGTTGGTACAAAGCAATTCAAAAATCTGCACCATAAAAGAAAAACAAACCAGAAACGGGCTCCGCCTGTTATTGGTCTTTGAAAAGATCAACTCTGTTTATGACGCCTTAAAGGCTCTGCATCCTTTTGAAAAAACACTTGAGATCACATCTTAAATCAGCATAATGTATCTTTGGTGCGATTTTTGAATTTATCGATAGTATGAAACGAACCATTTTTCTATTAGTATTTCTATTAGGTTTTATCGTAAGCGCGCAACATACGATCTCTGGCACCTTTTCACCTGCCAAAGACTATAGTTGGCTTATTGCGTACCGGCTAAAACCCGGTACCCAAAATTATATTGCCGATACGAGTATCGATAAAGGCGAATTTGTTTTGAAAATTCCGGCAAAGGCAAAACCGGGCATGTATCGATTGGTCTATGCCGTACCTCAAGAAGAGTTTTATTTTGATGTTATTTATACAGGAAAAGAAGATATAGTATTAACATTTACTACTGAAGAAGGAGTTTCTTTTACTACCTCCGAAGAAAACAAGGTTTTCAATGCTTATTTCAAGGATGTCAATGCAGCGGAAAGACAGCTCATCAATTTTTACTCGAACAATAAAACCGATGTGTCAGAATTTCAAGAAATCATCAAAAAATATCGATACGTTCAAAAATCGTACAAAAACAAATCTAAAGAATTGGTTGCCAATGAATTTATTGAGGCCAACAAGCCCTACATTCCATCAAAATACGAATCTATTCAAGGCTATGTGACCCACAAAAAAGAGAACTATTTCAATGAATTGAATTTTTCAAACCCTGTTCTTCAGGCTTCTGGTTTCTTGACCGATAAAATCACCAACTACATTTTTACCGCACTGCCCTTGGCACAAATAACCCAAGAGGAGACAGAAAAGGCCATGCAAGATAATCTGATAACGATAGATACCCAATTACGGGGTGTTTCTGATAATTATAGATTTCACTTATTTTATACGATTTGGACACAGGCTTCAGCAAGTGACTTTAATCGATTATCTGATTATGTACATGTTTCCTATTTAAAAGATCTGGCAACAAAAACCGACAATCAAGAGATCATTGATAAGATTGAAATCTATAACAGACTTCGAATTGGTGCCGTAGCCCCCGAAATACTTTGGGAAAAAGATGGGAGCGCTAAAAAACTTAGTTCAATGAACGACGCAGAAAATTACCTGCTTATTTTTTGGAGCAGTACATGTTCTCATTGTCTTAAAGAATTGCCTGCCCTGCACAAAAGACTTGAAAAAAATTCAGAAATCAAGGTAATTGCGATAGGTCTTGAGAACGATGCCCTTTCTTGGGAAAAAGAAGCTGCAAAACTACCCGGTTTTGAGCACGTCATCGCTCTCGGAAAATGGGAAAGCGAGTATGCTAAATTATATGACATTCATGCCACACCATCTTATTTTATACTAGACTCGGATAAACATATTATCGCCAAACCTGAAAATGACAAGGAGGTTGTGGAGTTTTTGAAAAAGTAGGCAACCAATTCAACAGCTCGCTTCGCGATTGCGAATACTACAACGTCTTTAAGTCTTTAATCGTCTTAAAAGCAATATCAACCTGTTCATCATTCACCAAAATAGTAAACTCATTGGTGGTTGAGATCACTTCGTATAGAACAATACCTTCCCAAGCCAATCGCTGAAATATAAAATAATAGATGCCGGGTACAGAAACATTTTCTGCCGGTAATTTCACGGTTATCGAAGAAAGCTCTTCTGCTTTTTGAGTACTTCGCTCGTTTTTGAACAGCTCATCTACGACCTTGTCCATCACATTGCTGATAACAATGTTGATCTCGTTGACGCCTCTCGATGAAGTATAGAAAACATCTTGATTATCATTGACGGCTTCCAAAAGTTTGGCTTGTTGTACCAAGATAGTTTCAGAGGCCAAAAAAGTGTAATCGGTCAAGGAAGAACGTACCGTAATTTCACCAATATTCTTCAACACCTTTATAATCTTATGGGTAGCCCTGAATTCAAGATCATCAGACAGTCGTTTTAACGCCATGACGATTGCGCCGTTTCGGATGTCCTTTCCGATCTCGACTTCAATTTCAGGTTTGACGATTCTTGATAACGAGGTCAGGTTGATGATTCCCTGAGCCAATGCACTTTGTAAAAAGGGCTTTTTTTTGATGTACTGTTCTAC
>CAZEUV010000112.1:3915-9570 GCA_964515285.1 uncultured Maribacter sp.
GCCAAAATATTTTCCTTTTGTGCGATAATATCAATTTCTGACTTCAAGTACCTATAATTCTTGTGCTTGATCGTATAACCTTTTTTAATCAAAAAATCAGTTGCGATTTTCTCCCCTTCCTTTCCAAATTCATTGTGCTTCCCCATAAAAAATCAAAATAGTGCATCAAAATAGTGCATTTCATCGAAAATATATGCCGTTAAACGTCTCATTGTGCTTTAACATCGTACATTAATCTGTAGTACAACGAAAATACATTGATTTTAATACTATCCTGTATTTCGCTACGTTATTTTATTGACCCCCAGCAAATAGCAGCCCCAAGCGCTATGAACGGACTTACTTAACGCCCACAATGACTATGGAATATTTCATTAATTGCAATACTTCTGCTTTATCGCCATTTTCTGGTGCCCTCAATCAGCAGCAAGTAGCACATTTGTACAGAAGACTTGGTTTTAGCGCTTCGGTACAAACTATAAATGCAGCAACGGGCCAATCGGCCGGTGCCCTAGTAGATACTCTGATAAACCAAGCCCTTGGCGCCCCCTCAATACCGACCCCGGCATGGGCCAACTGGAACAACAGTAACTACCCAGAAGATGATGAACAACGAAGACAGATTCGAGTAGCTCAACAAAATGAACTGGGTTTGGCCTATGCCAACTCTATGTTGGACAATAACCTTCGAGATCGTTTGAGTTTCTTTTGGAGCAATCATTTCGTTACCGAATTGGATGTTTACGATTGCAACTCCTTCCTCTTCGAATATGTCAATTGCCTACAACGCAATGCAATCGGTAACTTTAAGACCTTTGTCAGTGAAATAGGCCTGACAAGTGCGATGCTATACTATTTAGACGGTGTATACAATAATGGTAACAACCCCAATGAAAATTATGGTCGTGAACTTTATGAACTTTTTGCCCTTGGCGAAGGAAACGGCTATACCGAACAAGACATTATAGAAACCGCAAGGGCCTTAACGGGTTATGTAGAAAGAGGTGAACTGGGATGCGAAAAAGTGACCTTTAGGGCCGATCGTCACGATACCGGTAGCAAGACCATTCTTGGCCAGACCGGAAACTGGGGCTATGACGATGTAATGAACATTTTATTCGCACAACGACCCAACGAAGTCGCCGAATTTATCTGCAGAAAATTATATGAATTTTTTGTGCACCCTGATTCTAAAGACGCTGCCGGAAATGCCCAGACAATAATAAGCGGCATGGTCGCCACTTTTGTTTCGGGCAATTTTGAAATTGCGCCCGTACTGTCGCAATTATTCAAAAGCGAACACTTTTTTGACGATGAGGCCATTGGCGTAATTATAAAAAGTCCGTATGACTTTTACTTTAATGTATTGAAAGAGACCAGTTTTGCCTATGATGCAACTACGGTCAGTAGCTTGATAAATTACAGTAGCCTTCTCAGTCAAACCCTGTTCGACCCCATTGATGTAGCTGGCTGGCAAAGAGACCGAAGTTGGATCAATACCAATTTCATGATCGGACGTTGGTTGACGATCGAATCGATAATGGAAGGTTTCTACGATAACAACAATGAACAGTTCAGAGCTTTTGCGATGGATATTACGGGTGGTGACGGTTTAACAAGCAACAACCCCGATGTAATTGCAAGGCCCATTATAGATTTTATCTTGCCCAAAGGACTGCTCAATGAACCTGAGTACGAAAAGGCATTTGCCATTTTCAGATCTGATGTTGATGACACCTATTATGAAGGTGGAACAACGCCATCTTGGACGTTGGCCATTTGGCCCCAAGCCCCCTTTCAAGTTCAACTATTACTGCAATACCTGATTAGACAACCAGAATTTCAATTAAAATAATACCTACAACTATGTGCGATATTCACGATACTACAGATACAACACCCCATAAAGGCATCGAACATGAAGGCCATGACCACGAACATAAAGATTGGAGCCGACGTTCGTTTCTGCAAGCATTGGGCATTGCGGGCTCTGGTTCAATGATGTTGGGAAGCAACTTTCTAACAGCTTCTGCCCCATCTCCGTTGACGGCTGCTATTGCAGGTGCAGAAACCGACAATATATTGATCTTGATTCGATTGAACGGTGGTAATGATGGGCTAAGCACAATAATTCCCATAGATCAATATGATACCTATGCAAACGCAAGGCCAAATATTTACATCCCCGAAAGCAAGGTGCTAAAACTTACGGATGATTATGGCGTTCCCTCCTATATGAAAGCTTTACAGCCCATGTGGAATGATGGCCAGTTCAAGGCAGTTCATGGTGTTGGTTACGAAGGCCAAAGCCTATCTCACTTTACAGGTTCTGACACTTTTGCAAATACCGATTTGACCACTACTGGTTTTAGCGGCTTGAATACAGGTTGGATGGGAAGGCATTTTGAGAACAAATACCCTGACTACCTGATAAACCCTCCTGCGGCACCTGCGGCAATACAAGTAGGGCAGTTCGGTAGCTTGGTTTTTCAAGGTGATGAAACCAATTATGCCTTTGTAACATCGAACATTGACCAGTTAGAGGAAATCGCCGAATCAGGTGTGGTATACGGCTTAGACGACTCTTTGTTCAATGACTGTATGTACGGTGATCAATTGAAATTTTTAAGAGGTGTTGCGAATACCACCTATGAATATTCAGGACTCATACACGAGGCTTACGAACGTGGCCAAAATCAAGTTGAGTATCAAGATAATTATTTTGCAAGACAGCTCGCGCTATTGGCCAGACTGATAAAAGGTAATTTGGGTACTAAAGTCTATATGATCTCCATGGGCGGTTTTGATACGCATGGCAATCAACCCTTGGCACATGCCCGTTTGATGACCAACTTATCAATTGCCATAGATAACTTTTATGACGATCTTGGTTTTACGCAACAAGACGATAAGGTATTGAGCATGACTTTTTCAGAATTCGGCAGAAGGATCTTTGAAAACGGTTCAAATGGCACCGATCATGGTAAGGCCGCACCTACCCTATTTTTTGGGTCAGGTTTAAACGGCAGCGCTTTTGTTGGTGAACACCCAACCTTGGATGATCCAGATGGAAGAGGAAACCTAGAATACACAATGGATTTTAGAGATCTGTACGCAACCGTATTGGCAGAATGGCTATGTGTTGACATACCCCTAGTGGAACAACATTTGTTAGATCACCCCTATGCCCCAGTAAATCTCGGGTTCAATTGTAGTGGCATCGATTTTCCTGATATCGCATATAGCGATGGGTCACCTACCTTGCCAACACAGCCTGAACCTACTGAACCTACACCATTCAACCCAGATTTGTTGAATGCCATCGTGCACAAACCTTTTTATCCTACAGATGAAAATCCGCATATTTATTTAGAAATGCCTTTTAGTGCGCATGTTGATATTCAGTTGTTCAATATCTTAGGTCAGAAAGTAGGTACCATATATAATGAGATAATGCTTGAAGGTTCGATTGAAATAAATATCAGAGAACGTATGCCCCGGCATTTAGCTACCGGAAAATATATTTATCGCATTGATGTTCAAAATCAAAAAATGAGTAAATCGATAATGGTGGTGTAGAAAACTCGCCTGCCGTACGGGCAGGTAACCTGACGATAACCAATATGATTTTCGTCCCCCTATATCTACCCCCGTTTTTTGTAAAGCCTTCGATCTAACGCCCCAAATGTTTATCGAAGGCTTTCTTTTTTGTCGCTAGATCAAAAACCAATCTGAATTTAACCTCACCCAGCCCCAAGGCAGAGCGGGTGCACGACAAATTTAATCCTACAGATTTAGAAAGTTCCGCTTTGAGATCGTCCCCTCCCTAACCCTCCCCGGTGGGAGGGAACTGTTTCTCGATACCTTTGAATCCTTGACTTTTGCTGGATCTGCCCCCCTCCTTCTGGAGGGGCTGGAGGAGGACAATCTGGTAAAATGATTTTCTTTTGAACAGAAAAGAGAAATTTGTCGTGAACCCGGCGGAGCCAGTTGGAAATTATCTAGATTATAATCTCTATTTTTGAAAATAAAAAATTTCTTGAAACCGACTTTGCTCGAAACAAAACCATGGAGTATCTCACTGGTTACATTTTGGCATTGAAGCCAAAACTAGAAATTTTGTATTTTGCCTCACCCGAAACTGCCGAAAAAGCAGTTCCGACCTCTCCTGAGGAGAGGTAAATAGGAAACCTTGTTGGCATATAGGCCCAAGGCAAGGTATGGGGTCTTTAATAGATTAAATATGAATTTGATGGCCCAGAACCAAAAATATCCCGCTCGTTATACGATTACCGCTGCATTGCCTTACACCAATGGCCCCATTCATATTGGGCATTTGGCTGGGGTTTATGTTCCTGCCGATATCTATGCCCGTTATTTACGTTTGACCGGTAACGATGTCGCCTTCGTTTGCGGAAGCGATGAGCACGGAGTGGCCATTTCGATGAAAGCCAAAAGAGAAGGCATTTCTCCAAAAGACGTTATAGACAAGTACCACACGATTATCAAAAAATCATTTACCGATTTTGGTATCACCTTTGACAATTATTCGAGAACCTCGGCAAAAGTACACCATGAAACTGCCTCGGGGTTTTTCAAGAAACTGTACGAGCAAGGTGATTTTATTGAAGAGACGACCGCACAGTTGTACGACGAAGAGGCCCAACAGTTTTTAGCCGATCGTTTTGTCACAGGCACCTGTCCAAAATGCGGACACGAAGAAGCCTATGGCGATCAATGTGAAAATTGTGGTTCTACCCTGAATGCCACAGATTTGATAAACCCCAAATCGACTATTTCTGGCGCCGTACCCACCACCAAAGAAACCAAACATTGGTTTTTACCATTGGATCGGTATGAAGATTTTTTAAAGGAATGGATTTTAGTCGGACACAAAAAAGACTGGAAACCCAATGTATATGGACAGTGTAAATCATGGATCGATGACGGCCTAAAACCCCGTGCCGTAACCCGTGATCTTGATTGGGGCATTCCCGTACCCGTAAAAGGAGGCGAAGGTAAAGTGCTTTACGTTTGGTTCGATGCGCCCATTGGGTATATTTCATCTACCAAAGAATGGGCAGCACGTGAGGGTAAAGATTGGGAACCCTATTGGAAAGACAAGAATACCAAATTGGTGCATTTTATCGGTAAGGACAATATTGTTTTTCACTGCATTATTTTCCCGGCAATCTTAAAAGCGCATGGTGATTATATTCTACCAGATAATGTGCCTGCCAACGAATTTTTGAATTTGGAGGGAAATAAACTATCCACCTCAAAAAACTGGGCGGTTTGGTTGCATGAGTATTTAGAGGATTTTACTGATATGCAAGACGCTCTGCGGTATACCTTAACGGCGAATGCCCCAGAAACCAAAGACAACGATTTCACTTGGAAAGATTTTCAAGCAAAAAACAACAACGAACTGGTCGCTATTTTCGGAAACTTCATCAACCGAGTGGTCGTCTTGACCCATAAATATTATAATGGGGTCGTACCAACCCCAGCTGAATTTTCACAACTTGATCTAGATACTTTGGCAGAGGTCAAAAAGTTTCCTGAGAAAACTTCAAGTTCAATTGAACGATACCGCTTTCGTGAAGCAAGTCAAGAATTGATGAACCTGGCACGCCTCGGAAACAAGTATTTGGC
>CAZEUV010000113.1:0-9547 GCA_964515285.1 uncultured Maribacter sp.
CTAATTTCCTATATTTACCCATCTCCCAAATATAGGCAGAGCCCTCAGAACATAATCACCTGCAAAGCAGGTGATTATGTTCTGAGGGAAATTAAAATTACTAAAACGGATAGTTTATACCAATTTTAAGTAGCAAGTTATCAAAAATTTTAATGCAGGAAAAAGGGGAAAAGAACAATGAATTCGAGTGTATTTGAATGCTAATTACTCGTATGTAAAATAATTCAAACGACCCCTTTGATAATTGTTGATAAAAATTCACTTAAACCAGCGCGAACCCCTTTGAGAGTATCTTGCTATTTTTATATTTGTAGACCGTCGCAGAATTGATGGAAATTTTATACCAAAACACGAATTTGGAACCCTTTATAGTATCGGCCAGAAAGTACAGACCCCAAACATTCAAAGATGTTGTGGGGCAAGAGGCCATTACCAATACCTTACTAAATGCTATAGAGAACGACCATTTGGCGCAGGCCCTGCTTTTTTGTGGCCCCCGTGGTGTTGGTAAAACCTCCTGCGCACGTATTTTGGCCAAACAGATCAACCAAGACGGCACACAAAAAGAAGATGAGGACTTCGCCTTTAATATTTTTGAACTCGATGCCGCTTCAAACAATTCAGTAGACGATATTCGAAGCTTGATCGATCAGGTTCGTATTCCGCCACAGGTGGGTAGATACAAAGTATATATCATTGATGAAGTTCACATGCTTTCGACATCGGCCTTTAATGCCTTTTTAAAAACGCTTGAAGAGCCGCCAAAACATGCGATTTTCATCTTGGCTACCACTGAGAAGCACAAAATCATTCCGACTATATTGTCTCGGTGCCAAATATTCGATTTTAAGCGAATTACCGTAAAAGACGCAGCAGAATATCTAAAGTATATTGCAGAGAACCAAGGTATTGAGGCCGAAGATGATGCACTACGGATTATCGCCCAAAAAGCAGATGGTGCCATGCGCGATGCCCTTTCGATTTTCGATAGGGTCGTTAGTTTTTCAGGAAAACAATTGACCCGAAAATCGGTTACCGAAAATCTGAACGTACTCGATTACGATACTTATTTTGAGGCTACCGATCATATTCTTGACCACAACATACCTGAACTATTACTACAATTCAATAAAATATTGGCCTTGGGTTTTGACGGTCATCATTTCATAAGCGGACTCGCGACGCACTTTAGAGATCTTATGGTATGCCAGCACCAAAGTACCATTGACTTGTTGGAAGTGGGCGAGAATGCCAAAAAAAGCTATTTAGAGCAGTCCAAAAAAACCTCCAACGCATTTTTGTTAAAAGCCTTGAACATTGCCAACGACTGCGACCTAAAATATAAGACCAGTAAAAACCAACGTTTATTGGTAGAACTTGCCTTAATGAAATTAGCTTCTATCGATTTTGATGGAGAAAAAAAAAATCCTGAATCGGTAGCTTTAGCGAATACCACAATTGAATATATTGCTCCCGCTTCCTTTTTTAGGGGGATGAAAGTTTCTAAAAAACCTTCCGAAGAAATTAGTATTGCAAAAATCGAAGTCGCTTCTGAACCATCGGATGCCTCTGACGACGTACCTTTGGTCATAACAAATCCTGATTCTATTTCTGTAACCAACGATTACGCCCCTGAACAAGAAACATCGAACAAAACGGAAGTTACGGTAACAAAAACCCAAACAGAAGTTCCCCCTCCTATTGCCGAAGAAGAAACCATTGTTGCCGAAAAAATAGATATTAAGCCTGCTACCAAACGGGTTTCGGGCCTTTCCATATCAAGTATACAAGCGAAGAAAGAACACGAACGCAGTAAAAAAGATGCGAACATTGACGAAAGCCAACTACCTAAAGAAGCTTTTACCGTGGAAGCATTGCAACAACATTGGGCACATTTCGTAGATAAAATTGACGCCCAAGGGCGAAAGATATTTGCATCGAACCTTCATGCCGATATTCCTAAATTAAAAGATGAGACCACCATTTGGATCGAGATGCCGAACGATACCATGAAAAAGGAAATCGAGCGCGACCAGTATGACCTGATGAACTATCTGAAATCAAAATTGAACAACCATTTTATCAGTCTCGCTATTACGGTCAATGAGGAAACCGCAAAAAAATTCGCTTTCACGCCAGAGGAAAAATATGAGAAATTAAGAGAAAAGAACCCTGCGATAGATCTGCTTCGAAATGAATTCGATCTAGACTTATTATAGCCTTTGTGAACGTCGAATGGCAATGGTATAGAAGAACATCATAACAGCAATGATCAAGACACCAAAAGCCTCTCTGCCCAATTCAATATTAACGATATCGCCGGCCCCTATTTCAAAGCCTTCAAACTTGGGAGGGAATAGGTAGAAGAACCCCGCAAAACACAAAATACCCATCACCAGCGTAACGAACCAAGAAACCTTGTTTAGGGCAAATGCCAAAGAGATTACTGCGGCAAGGCCCCAAATGGCAATCCATGTCAAAGCATCTGGGTCGTTGTATTGAACTGCAGCTGCGATTGCGAATAAAGCTGAAAATAAAAATCCTATACTCTTAAATACTGGTTTCATTGGTTTACTTATTGGTTATATGCCCCACTAAGGTACTAAATACATCGATGGGTTTCAAAACCTCATCTAGTTTCAAGGTCTTATTATTGGTGATGAAAATAGGATAATCATCAGTATCCTCAGGAATTCTTCCATGAGAACCTTTTATCAAATTTGCATCTAACGGAATGATATCCATCACCGTTCTAAAACCCATTTTCTTTTGTATCAGCTTGCCGATGACCTTGGCCATGACCAATTTATCTTTGGGATCGGTGAGCATCTCAACGGGATCGTAGCCCGGTTTTTTATGAATATCGACCATACGTGCAAAATCGGGAGCTTTGGTATCATCGTTCCAAAAATAATAGGTGAACCACGAATCGGTATCCGCCAATACCACAAGGTCGCCACAGCGTTCATGGTTAAGGTTTGCTTCAATCAAGGCTTCATCTGAAAGCACTTTTTCAACGCCATATAGCTGTTCTAATATCAATTTGACGTTTGCCTTGATTGATATATCATTCAAATAAATATGGGCAATTTGATGGTCAGCCACGGCAAAAGCTTTGCTCGCACCAGCATCTAATATTTCTAAGCCTCGTTCGGTTCTGATACTTAAATATCCTTCTTTGCGCAAAATTCGGTTCAAATGTATGGGGTTGTTCACATTGGTAATCCCATACTCCGATAGTAGAACAATATTCACATCTTGCTTTTGATAATAGGTAACCAATTTCTTTACAACAGCATCGATTTCATTGAGGTCTTTTGAAATCACGTCAAAATCGAGTCCGTGTCTTTGCAGGTTATAATCAAGATGCGGTAAATAGACCAAGGCAAGGGTAGGGTTGTGGAGTTTGTCCGTCTTTATAGTGGCATCGGCAATCCATTGGCTTGATTTTATCGATGTTTTCGGGCCCCAAAAATGAAACAGGGGAAAGGTGCCCAATTCATCTTGCAGGGTATCACGCAATTCAGCCGGGTGCGAATACACGTCGGGTATCTTTCTGCCATCGGCCAAATAGTTGGGGCGTGGGGTGATATTAAAATCGGTGGTAGCATACATATTGTACCACCAAAATATATTGGCACAGGTAAAGCTTGGATCTTCTCGTTTTAGTTTATCCCATATTTTTTCACTTTGGACCAACTTGTTCGATTGCTTCCAGAATTTCACTTCGCACTCATCTTTAAAATACCAACCATTACCAACAATACCGTGTTCGGACGGATATTTTCCGGTGAGGTAGGTAGACTGTGCCGAACAGGTCACCGCAGGAAGAACAGGGGTTATCAATGCAGCCTTGCCCTTATCCAAAAACGACTTGATAAAAGGAGTGTGCTCGCCTATAAGACGTTTGGTCAGCCCCACTACATTTATCACCACTGTTTTTTTCATAGGATTACAATCTTTCTTTTAACCAATTGATCTCTCGAACGATTGACTCTGACAGTCCCTTTTTTATTTCTTTCGGAAGCACATCCCACGTATAGGTCTCAATTTCCAAATGATCAGAAACGGCAGTATGCTTCAAATACTCGATAACCTTTAGAATATGATCTTGGGTAGAATATAAGTGACCGAAACGTTCTAAAAAAATGGGAACGTGAAAATGTGCACGCAATTCGGTAAAATCATCTCGCTTGTTCAAAACCACTGGCAAATCACTGTAAGTTTTCACCTTATCGCCTACTTTCTCGGTTACTTGATGTAAATAGGTGGGCTCGTCAAAACGGGAGAGCGATTGCCAAATCACCTCTTTATCGGCCTCTTTATACATGATTTTCAAAGCGGCACTTACCTGGATCTTGCCTATTTTGATGCCCGCTTTGGCAAATCGCTTGAACGTAAATTCAGGGTCTTCATAGGCCAAAGAAAAATGGCAAATATCATAGCAGACGGTAATATGCCTCTTTATCAATTTCTCTACTTGATCACTATCTTTATCTAATCGTTCTTTTAGTATTCGGCTGGCAATTGGCACTAAATAATTTTCAAAAAACACCAAGACTTCTTCACTGTTTTCCAGTAATCCGTCAGGTTCGGGTTCTATATCCAAATGCAAATACTTCCCGATTTTATGCTCTATATCAACTAGTTGTATTACTATTTCAGTAAATTGTTTGGCTGCTTTTTTAAAAGCATTTTGTTTTTGTTTTTCTGAACTGTGCCAATATTTATAGCTGATGGGAGAAGTTGAAATACCCCCTGACATTCCGTTGGGAAGCAATTCGACCAATTGATCAAAAAGGCGTTGGGTATAATGGAGTCTTTCCAAGGTCGTCCAATCTGGAGAGTGCACATTGTCTTTTACAGGTTCGTTATGAAAATTTCCGTAGGGGAAACCATTCATCGTGAACACATAAAGGTCGTTTTGATCCAACCATTCTTTGAACTCAAATAGATTTCCATTTTGCTCAAGTTCCTCACTCGCTTTGTTCGATAAACGCAATCCCAAACCAAAGGGATGGTCAGGAGAAACTTCTTTTTTTATCCCCAGAACATATTCTTTCAAACTATCAAAAGTACACCTCCAATCAGAACCAGGGTGAATATTGGTGCAATAGGTGAGTTGGTATGTTGTTTTGATGTGCATTTGATTACACGGTATACAATTTACAGTGTTCATTCAATACCGCTACTGCATGTTTCATTCGATCCATATCAATTTCGTTGACATCGTGTTTTTTGCCCAGACCCGATATCAAGGTTATACAAAGTTCACCGCCCAAATGCTCTTGAAACTCTTGAATACCTTGCATTAGGTCATTCATTTCATTATCGGTCTTCAGAGGAATGCTCAAATCAAACCCTATTTCACCCATTACTTTAAGAATGCGTTCAAATGTGCTTTCGTTTATTAAGCCCGAAAGCTGCGTATAGGTAATGTCAAGGGCAATGCCTTTTGCTACGGCCTCACCGTGCCTAAGGTTATAATCGGTCATTTGCTCTAATTTGTGGGCGGCCCAATGTCCAAAATCCAAAGGGCGTGAAGAACCGCTTTCAAAGGGATCACCACCTTGCGCAATATGCTGCATGTGCATCTCGGCACATTTATGAATGCTATATTGCATTGCCTCAGAATCTCTATTCTTTAATTTTTTTGCGTTTCGTTCAATGTACTCAAAGAAGTCGCTATCTTTTATCAAAGCTACTTTTACAGCTTCGGCGGTGCCAGCGATCCAATCTCGTTGCTCTAGGGTTTTTAGAAAATCAATATCATTGATTACAGCGTAAGGAGGAGAAAAAGTGCCCAAAAAGTTTTTCTTTTTAAAACTATTGATTCCGTTTTTTACCCCCACGGCAGCATCGTTCTGTGAAAGTACCGTTGTGGGAATACGTATCAATTTCACTCCTCTATGTGCTATTGAAGCGGCATACCCGGCCATATCGATTACCGCACCGCCGCCAATGACGATCACAAAAGAGTGCCGATCAATATGCTCGTCGTTGATCGCCCTCAAAACCTTTTCTACACTTTCTCCATTGTTCTTACATTGCTCACCACCCGAAATAATCAGGCTAGTCGTATGTTGCAGGTTATTTGAATAATGGGTGCAATACTTCGTTATGGCTTCCAACAAAGCAGGGTGATTATCACTAACACCATCATCAATAACAAAGAGTAGTTTTATTGCCTCGTTTTTTTTATATCCCTCTAAAACATTCTTGAACAAGCTGTTCTCAATATCGAACAGGTTTTGGGTAAAGTGCAGTTTATAGCGAAATGCTACAGAGAAAGATTGCTCTACTGATTTAAATTCCATCTAAAATACTATTAATCACTTATTAGGTGACGGCAAAAAGCTTTGACAAAAGTATGGATAACGGCAGTAGTAATAAAATTAAAAGACCATACCACCAAACCGAAAAGCCAACCGCCAGAGCGGCATCCAATGCAATAATCGAAAGTACACCGGCCATCACTACCTTTTTGATGTTCTCAGGTGAATTCGACCGATAGGCATTTACCAAGGGCCGATACACTAAAAAAGCGAACAACAATAAAAAAGGCATAGTCTGTAAAAATGAGTCCTTTTTAAGCGTCACCATACCTAGAACGCCAAAAAAGACAAGTGCGTACAATATACCCGCCCAAATAATATGGTTCTTATTGTTGCCATGTACCTCGCCTCTACTGATCAGTGTAATTCCAAAGATATATACCAAGGGAACAAGAGCATACCACCATTCATGTACATGACCAAAGACCGACATGCCAAGAATCAAATTCAACCCTCGACAAAGCCCCATATTCACAGGGCCAAAAAAATCATGTTTCTTTGAAAAGGCATCGTACAATACAATAAAAAAAGCTAAAACCAAAGCGATAATACCGCTAAGCTGGTGAACGAAAAAAGCCAAAATGACGCCTAACAGTATTAAAATAATACCGAATATCGTAGCAGATTTCAATGAAACCACCCCACTCGGAATAGGTCGCTCAGGGCGTTCTATTTTGTCAAGTTCAAAATCGAAAACATCATTGAGAACAACACCACCCGCATAAAGAAATACCGAAGAAAAAACTAGAAAGACAATCGATAGTACTGGAATATTGATCAATTCGACCCCAGAAAAAAATGCCGCTATCGCAAGACCTGCAAAAATATCGGCCGCGGCCGTCGGTAAGTTGGCGAGGCGGGCAAGTTGTAAATATCCCTTTACTACCGCGTTCATTTATACAATTTTATCTGAATCTATTTTGGGTTCTTGCCCTCTCAAAACACTATTATCATTGAATAGTTTGGTTTGATTGATACCCTCGGGCCGTAACCAATCAGATTCTTTCATTTTTCCGTTTTTTCCAAAAATATCCAAAGCATTTTGGTAGCAGGTCTTTACAACATCTTCTTTTGCCACGCCCCTTTTTATCATCAAACCCGCTGTTTTAGGTACTGCAAGTGGATCGCTAACGCCCCAATCTGCCGAGCTGTCAACAATGATATTCTCGCTTCCAAATTTCTTGACCACCTCTACCATACGCTCATTACCCATTTTGGTTTTTGGATAAATGGTAAAAGCTGCGATAAAGCCTCGATCCAGTACCTCTTTCACCGTTTCCTCATTATTATGATCAATAACCACCATAGCAGGGTCTAGACCGTGCTCTAAACAGACCTCCATACTTTTGATAGTGCCCGCTTTTTTATCTCTATGGGGAGTGTGCACCTGAACGACCATTCCCAGTTCCTTGGCCATTTCAAGTTGAAGTCTAAAATACTTGTCTTCCGCAGGGGTTTGGTCATCGTACCCGATCTCACCAATAGCCACTACATTTTCTTTATGAAGGTATAAGGGCAATAGTTCGATGACCTGCTCGGCCAAGGCTTCATTATTGGCCTCTTTTGAGTTCAAGCCGATAGTACAGTAATGCTGTATGCCGAACTGGCTTGCCCTAAAAGGCTCCCACCCCACCAAACTACTGTAATAATCTTGAAAAGACCCTACTTGAGTCCGTGGTTGTCCTAACCAAAAAGAGGGTTCTATAACGGCCACCACACCAGCATCTGCCATCGCTTGATAGTCATCGGTCGTTCTTGAGGTCATGTGAACATGGGGGTCTATTATCATCATTTTTTCGCTCATAACTAATCTTTAAGGTTGTTCCATTTTATTTTTTTGGAGGTAATATCCTCTTTTAATTTTGGATAGGCTTCCAGTAATTTTTCAGCCTCGGGATTATCGGAATAAAAACAACACAGGCCGGCCGCATTATTTTCACGAGTATCATCACTTTTCAACAAACGCAACATGTCATTTAAAAGGCCCTCATCTAAAAACTTGGAAACCGGACGCCAAAAATAGGGATCGATGGTTCTTGATGCCGCCCAACGTTCGTGGGCATAATCTGATATTATTCGTGTCAATTCTTTGTTCGCTCGCTTGTCAATTGCTGAAATGGTGCTCAAATCACCTTCCATAAAAGCTGTTTTTAGGTACATCTGGTTCCATTGTTGTTCATCAAAATACAAGGCTGGATACGGATTATTAAACGCAATGGCATTAAATACCGTTGCTATATTTGTACGCAAAGCATCTACGGCCGGATTTTTATATGCCTCAGGATTGGGCAGCAACATAAGGAACTTCAAAAAAGTCTCTAACTCAGCCGTATCGGCAACCTGAATAATGTTAGCGACCTTGGAAGTGAAAAAATCGGTATCGGCATTCAGCACTTCGGCCAAAAGATGAATTCTTGACAACTGTTGCATATTCGCGTTTTGAACTTGCAAATAATCTTGCACGTCATTCTCACAAAAAGAGGTGTCGACATCTTCTTGTTTTTCAATCTTTGAAGCGATCAAACTGTAGGTCAGGTAGAGGTCTTTTGTAGATTGTTCGTCTATGATCATGGCGATTTTATCGTTCAACCATGCTTTGGCATCTGCATTGACATTGTTTTCAATAATCTTAGATAGTTGACCGCCTATATTTTCAAAATGCATCGCTACTACTTTATGGTTCACAAGGGCAAAAAGAACCGTTTAAAAAATACCTCACCCTACTATTAAGAGCCTGTTTAAGTTTTATCCTTCGGTTTTGCTATGGCTCTTTTTCCGCTACTTTTCGTTATCAAAATACTCGTTTGACCCTGCCAAATTCCGTTTTTGCCACCTTAATTAGCGAAAAAATATCGAATAACAAATTCCAAAAACAAAACTTAAACAGGTTCTAAAAAGATAACCAAAAATAAAGCTAATTATTGTAAGATAAAAGGTCTCGACTGCGCTCGACCTGACATCCTTCGATCTCGCTACACGCTACCTAACTACAACCAATCAGATAAAAAAACTAATTATTTTAGTGTTTGACAATAACCAACTATTATTTATTAGGGTTTTAGAACCTTATCTAAAGTTTGTAGATTTGGTTATAGCCTAAACCAAAAAAGCAAGTGTTTCAAAATCCGTTACCGCACTTTTACGTAAAGAAACTGACAAACAAAAACATTGAAAATGGAAGCGTTTAACCGATTTTTAAAGCAATTTCCCCA
>CAZEUV010000114.1:0-2285 GCA_964515285.1 uncultured Maribacter sp.
GAAGATGAAAGAGAGACCGTAGCGGAAATACGTGAGATAGACCTGGCCCTTGAAACTGAAACAAATCCTCAAAAGCGTTTAGGCCTCATTGATGAAAAACAAGAAAAAATAGAAAAATTAAAAGAACGTAATGTTACTGTTTATGGATCGATCAACGTGCGAACAGATGGAGAGCGGTGTATTATAGCTCAAAAACTTGAAAAAGGAGGCAAAGGTCGACGATGGGACATTCACAGGTTGGAAAAAAACAAGGAAGGCAATTTTGAATATGTAAAATGATCCTAAAAAAACAAGCTGACCGATCCAATAAAAAAACAAACCCAGTAATCGGTTTGCTCTTATTTTTGGTTTCAGTTGTTCTTTTGGCCATTACTGGGCCAATAGGCTTTGTTTATGGGATATTTCATTCACTTTTCACCAAAGGCTTTAAGGGCATTGGCGAATACCTTCTCAAAATTGCCATTTCGGTAGATCAATTGGGCAATGTGCTGATGCAGCATCTGTTAAATATACTTTGGGTCAAAAAAGGAGGGTATAAATTCGGCAACCGAGATGAGACCGTATCAAGCGCAATCGGCAGAAATAAAAAGCTAGACACATTGACCGGCTTTGGAAAAACTATCGATAAAATATTGGATGCCATTGATCCCGACCACTCACTTAATTCGGTCGATTATTATATAGAACCAACAGAACAGATTATTGATAAATTAGCTTGGATCCATTTAGTGGACAAACAAATTCTGAGTACAAGAAGCAAAGGCAAGGGTAACTATTATATTCCCGGAGGGAAAAGGGAAAAGGGTGAAACCGATGCACAGGCACTTTCTAGGGAGATCAAAGAAGAACTCAGTGTAGAACTGCAAATTCCATCTTTGGAGTTTATTGGAATATTCGAAGCCCAAGCAGATGGTCACAAACCTGGCATCTTAGTAAGAATGACGTGTTATTCCGCCACCTACCAAGGCACTCTTTCACCCGATTCAGAAATTGAGGAAATGGTCTGGCTCAACTACTCCGATAGCGATAAGATCTCAGAAGTAGATACCTTGATTTTCGATTTCCTCTATAAAAAGGGCGTGTTGGTCTAAGAGACTGTTTTTCTACTTCAAAAGATTTTGTTAATTTGCCCAACTAACCTAAAACACATTGATGGAAATACTTGGAATCGATATTGGAGGTACTGGAATAAAAGGGGCATTAGTAGACTCTGTGACAGGAGAAATGTTGACAAAGCGCTTTCGAATACCCACTCCCCCATCTCGAAAACCACAAGAAATGGCCGAAGTCATTAAGCAAATTATCAAACATTTTGACTATAAGGGCCCCGTAGGATGTGGTTTTCCAGCAACCATTAAAAAAGGAAAGGTCACCTCTCAAGGTAATCTTCATAAAAAATGGTTGGGTGTAAACGTTGAAGAACTTTTTAGTTCGGTTACTGGTTTGCCTTGCACGGTTATCAATGATGCCGATGCCGCTGGCTATGCGACCATGAACTACGGTATTGGAAAAGGTGAAAAGGGTTTCGTTATGATGATTACCATCGGAACAGGACTAGGAAGTGGAGCGTTTTTAGACGGCAAGTTGATTCCTAACTTTGAATTAGGACACATACCGTATAAAAAATATAGCAAAATAGAATCATGGGCTGCAGCCTCAATCAAGGAAAAAGAAAACCTTTCGTATCAAAAATGGGGTAAACGATTTAATAAATTTCTCGCTCTTGTTGAACTTATCGTTTCGCCCGACCTTATTATTTTAGGCGGAGGGGCTTCTAAAGATTTTGATGAGTTTAAAGATTGTATTAAGATAAGTACACCCGTTATTGCTGCAAAACTACGTAATCATGCCGGTATTATTGGTGCGGCAGCGGCTGTTACGATGGAGGGTTAGCAGCTGATACGACATGTAAGGATTCCTCATGCCTCGGAATGACAAGAATGGAGGTGAACAGCAAACGTCCTTTTGTCATTCCAAACGAAGTGAGGAATCTCTCTATAGTGCCTAAGCCACCTTCCACCTGTCTTAAACTCTAAGGTGGATCCTCATACTAATATCGGCATTCCCGCTCAATTACAGAACAGAACCTGAACAATCGTACGTAGGGCTTCCTCGTGCCTCGGAATGACAAAAACGGGGTGATGACAAAACCATAAAAAAGCCCCAAACCGAATTCGGTTTGGGGCTTCAACTTTTTATACCTGCAAGGTCAAAAAAACATTACAGATTTAAACGATCTTATTTCGCTTGCGTTCTACCTCGGTCAGGTATATTTTTCGAAGTCG
>CAZEUV010000114.1:2385-9148 GCA_964515285.1 uncultured Maribacter sp.
TTTCCTTTTTCCATAGAAACCAAAGAACCGTTTTGACGCTGCGGAATTTTACCTTTCATGGGTTGGTACTCCAAAAAGCGGTGTGCCATAATAGCCTCACCGGCAGTTGCAGTCAACAATTGATTTCTCAAACCGATAATACCCCGTGACGGAATAATAAACTCACATATCATACGGTTGCCCTTGGCTTCCATACTGGTCATCTCTCCTTTTCGTATAGATACCATTTCAACGGCCCTGCCAGAAACTTCATCTGGTAGGTCAATCGTCAGGTGCTCTACGGGCTCACACTTAACCCCATCGATCTCTTTTATGATTACCTGTGGTTGACCAATTTGTAGTTCATGGCCTTCACGGCGCATAGTCTCGATCAAAACCGAAAGGTGCAACACCCCACGGCCAAATACCATAAACTTATCTGCACTATCGGTTTCTTCGACACGTAAGGCCAAATTCTTTTCCAACTCTCGTTGCAATCTTTCGTTGATATGCCTAGAGGTCACGAACTTACCGTCTTGTCCAAAAAACGGACTATCGTTAATGGTGAACAACATACTCATTGTGGGCTCGTCTATAGCGATGGTCTTCAAGCCTTCGGGGTTTTCTAGATCTGCAATGGTATCACCGATTTCAAATCCTTCTAAACCGACAATCGCACAAATATCGCCTGCAGCGATTTCCTTTACTTTTACACGTCCTAGACCCTCAAAGGTGAAAAGTTCTTTTACTTTTGATTTTACGATGGTCTTATCTCTTTTAACCAAAGAGATTTGTTGACCTTCTTTCAAACTTCCCCTTTGTAGCCTTCCTATTGCTATTCTTCCCGTAAAAGAAGAAAAATCTAATGAAGTAATCAGCATTTGGGTATTACCTTCGGTTGGTTCAAAGGTGGGTATATGCTCTAAGACCATATCCAACAAGGGTTCAATGTTCCCCGTTTCTTTTTGCCAGTCTTCGCTCATCCAATTGTGCTTGGCAGAGCCATATATGACAGGAAAATCAAGTTGCCATTCTTCAGCACCCAATTCGAACATCAAATCGAAAACCTTCTCATGTACCTCTTCGGGCGTACAATTTTCTTTATCTACTTTATTGATGACAAGACATGGTTTTAAACCAAGATCCAATGCTTTTTGCAATACAAAACGTGTTTGTGGCATGGGTCCCTCAAAGGCATCCACCAATAATAAAACGCCATCGGCCATATTTAAAACGCGTTCGACCTCTCCACCAAAATCAGCGTGACCTGGGGTATCGATAATATTGATCTTCGTGTCTTTATAGACTACAGAAACGTTCTTTGAGGTAATTGTAATACCCCTTTCACGCTCAAGATCATTGTTGTCAAGTATCAACTCACCTGTTTTTTCGTTCTCACGAAACAACTGGCAATGGTGCATTATCTTATCTACCAAGGTGGTTTTTCCGTGATCTACGTGTGCGATAATGGCAATGTTTTTTGTAACGGACATAAGTCTTATTTTGAGCGTGCAAAGATACTTTTAATTTTTCTATGCAGCACAAACTTATGCTATTTTTACATTACTGATTTTGAGGGGATTAATTTAACGACGCTTGCCGATAACCCACCCTATTCGAACGGCAAGAATCAAACTTAAATAAGGGTCTGGTTCATCTGAAAATATCCCAACACCACTTTCCAGTCTATAATAGAGTCCACTTTTATAGGTTCGCTGAAGTCCGTAAACAGGTCCACCACCAATAGTAGCAAGAGGATCTAAATCCCCTATGAGTGCCTTCCCACTTTGAGCAAGCAATGTAGCACCGACATAATTTCCTGAATTACCCGTAATATTTTTTCCTTTTCCCTTTCTTCTTTCAAAATTGTAATAATACCTATATTGACCTCTTAGAATAGGATAAATACCATAGAGCGTTTCACAGCCGGTACAACCACGAAGTGAAAAACCAGTAACAATCTCAGCACTCAACGTTACATTTTTAGCAATACCAGCTTCATAAATAAAACCGGGCATGGGCAAACTAACGGCAAGTTGGTGGTCTTCAACATTTTTAGGAGACTGAGAAGCTACAAAAGAAATAGCGAATACATAAAGCATCAAAAGCAGAACGTTTTGCATCTTTTCTATATTTGAGTTGATTTTACTCAAGGCATCAAATACCAGACCAGAAATTCTATCTTTGTAAAAAAATAAAAATGGATCTAAGTCGTATCCCCAAAATAAAAAATACAGGCAACAACAGTTTTTTTCTGTTGTCCGGACCCTGTGCTATTGAAAACGAGGACATGGCACTGCGCATTGCAGAAAAAATAGTTTCGGTGACCGACAAGTTGAAAATTCCCTATGTTTTTAAGGGAAGTTTTAAAAAGGCCAATCGTAGTCGGGTAGATTCTTTTACGGGTATTGGAGATGAAAAGGCGTTGAAAATTCTAAGAAAAGTATCAGAGACTTTTGATGTGCCGACGGTTACCGACATTCACGAAGTATCAGATGCAGCAATGGCCGCAGAATATGTTGATGTACTTCAAATTCCCGCTTTTTTGGTTCGACAGACCGATCTGGTAGTCACCGCAGCGAAAACAGGTAAAGCAATCAACCTCAAAAAGGGCCAGTTCATGTCACCCGAAAGCATGAAGCACGCAGTAACCAAAGTAACCGATAGCGGTAATGACCAAGTATGGATCACCGACCGTGGCACCATGTTCGGCTATCAAGATATGGTCGTCGATTTTAGGGGTATCCCCACAATGAAACATTATGCGCCCGTTGTGCTTGATGTTACCCATTCACTTCAACAACCCAATCAATCTTCAGGGGTTACAGGCGGAAGACCTGATATGATCGAAACCATTGCGCGAGCAGGTATTGCTACTGGTGTTGATGGTATCTTTATAGAGACCCATTACGATCCCTCGGTCGCTAAAAGCGATGGTGCCAATATGTTGCATTTGGATTATTTGGAGAAGTTATTGACGAATTTGGTGGCGATACGTGAAACTGTAAATCAACTGCAATAATTTGTCAGCAAACAAGTTATAAGGTCAAGCAACCAGACCATTGACCATGTATTGTAAATTACCCGTTCTTCTTGCACTAGTTCTCTCGATTTTTTGTGCAACCGCGCAACGACCTGATACCTTTGGTAACGTCAGTGATTTTGAAAAGCAAATTACCATTTATGAAAAAGACTCCTCGGCGAATGCACTTGTGCTATACGAAAGAGGAGACAATTATTTTAAGGTCGTTGACCGTAGGGTTCGATTGATCAAAGAGTATCATGTCAAAATTAAAATATTCAATGAAAAAGGCTTCGATGAGGGCACTGTTTCGATTCCGCTTAAACGCAATGGATCCTCCCATGAAAAATTGACAAAAATAAAAGCGGCAACCCACAACGGAAACAACCAATATAATGTGTTACCGTCGGAAATATATGCCAAAGACATTAACGAATATAGGTCAGTGAAGACTTTTACACTGCCAAAATTACAAAAGGGAAGTATTCTCGAATACACCTATACGATCATATCGCCATTTACCTATAATTTCAAGGGCTGGAATTTTCAGTCGCACATACCTAAACTCTACAGTGAATTCAACGCCAAAATACCCGGAAATTACGTTTATAATAGGGCATTGACAGGTTCTTTAAAACTAGACATCAATGACTCTAAGCTAAAAAGGAATTGCTTTCATATTGACGGTTTTGCCAAAAGTGCCGATTGTGAAGTCCTAAAATATGCCATGAAGGATATTCCCGCATTTAAGGTAGAGAAAGATTTTATGCTAGCCAAAAGCAACTATATTGCCCGATTGGATTTTGAGCTCTCACAATACAATCGGTTCGATGGCACCACTGATAAGTACACCAAAACATGGAAAGACGTAGACAAAGAGTTTAGGAGCGATGCAAATATTGGAAGGCAATTGACCAAAAAAAGTTTTTTCGAAAAAAATGTGCCAAACAAATTATTGACTGAGGGAGATGCTCTTACCAGGGCCAAGAACATCTATACTTTTGTTCAAGACCATTATTCTTGGACAGGAAAATATGGGGTTTTTGGAAAAGCAAGGGTCAAAGAAGCTTTCGAAAACCGTAAAGGAAATGTAGGCGAAATCAACATGTCGCTCATCAATTTATTGAATGCAGCAAATATCAAGACCAACCTGCTACTGTTATCCACCCGTGATGAAGGCCTTCCTAAAAAAGCCCATCCCGTAATGTCTGATTTCAATTATTCCGTGGCCAAAGTAGAACTAGATGGCAAAGATTATTTGCTTGATGCGACAGACAAATACCTCCCCTTTGGCATGTTGCCCTTCAAGGCTCTAAACCACTACGGAAGGGTAATGGATTTTAAAAACGAAAGCTACTGGTACGACATCGTACCACAACAGAAAAACAAATATCAAATACGGGGGCATATCAATTTTAATATTGACGACCATAAGGCTTACGGTGTTTTGGATGTAGTCAACTTAGGATATGATGCCGTAGATTTACGAAAAACGATCGACCAATATAGTGAAGAAGAATATTTGGAGAATATTGAGAACAATATTCAAGGAGATTTTAATATTACTTCTTACGAATTTGCAAAAGACAGAAGCAATGATGAAAAAGTATCGGAGCGATTTAAATTTGAACTTGAAAATGTACTCAACGGGAATATGGTTTACTTTAACCCGTTCTTAATCCGCTTTTTTGACCAAAACCCCTTTCTCTTGGAGGAACGAAATTACCCTATAGATTTTGGGTATTCTAGAAACTATAAATATCAAATGAACATAACGGTACCTGATGGATATCAGGTTCATGAGCTTCCAGAGAACAAAATTGTTACCCTAGAGGAGGACATGGCAACTTTAAAATTTTACCACATACAAAATCAGAATCAAATTGCCGTTTCTTTTGACCTGGTTTTAAACAGCACTTATTTTTCTGCCGATGATTATAATATCTTAAAAAAACTATTTGAACATGTTACGAATATTCAAAACAATTCTCTGGTGGTTTTAAAAAAAGAATAGAAGGCGTCTAACTTTTAAAACCATTACAAGTTGCCTACATAAACGTCTACTTAACATAAAATCACTAATTTGGGTCTTCAAAATCAACTGTTTCATGAAGACCTTTTCGTATTGCTTTTTGTTGTTGCTTCTTTTCTCTTTTTCCTGTAAAAAACAAAAACAACAAACATCCCATAAAAGACCTAACATTGTCTTTATCATGTCAGATGATCATGCGTACCAAGCCATTAGTGCATACAATGATAAATTGATTCAGACCCCGAGTATAGATCGCATTGCCAAAGAAGGAATGCTCTTTACCAATGCCAGTGTTACCAACTCGATCTGCGCCCCATCAAGAGCGGTGATCCTCACGGGAAAACATTCGCACATTAATGGAAAAATAGACAATCTATCCCCTTTTGACACGACCAATGTCACTTTTCCGCAGCTTTTGCAAAAAGCAGGCTATCAAACGGCCATGTTCGGAAAACTACATTTTGGCAATAACCCCAAGGGGTTTGACGAATTTAAGATCCTGCCGGGTCAGGGCGATTATTACAACCCCAAGTTTATCACCCAAAAAGGTGATACCACCATTACGGGTTATGTTACCGATATCATCACGGATCTGACCTTGGATTGGATGAAAAACCGAAGGGATTCCGTCAAACCCTTTTTGTTGATGTACCTACACAAGGCACCCCATCGTACATGGATGCCCGCCAAAAGACACTATACAGAGTTTACCAAAAAAACCTACCCAGTACCCGAAACCTTATTCGATGACTACCAAACCCGTGGCATAGCGGCAAAAACCGCCGAAATGGGCATTCTAGACCATATGCTGCTCCAGTATGACCTTAAGATCCCTAAAAATGCCCTTGAATACCTAAACATTGAAGAACGCCTTGGCGCTGGTGGTGTAAACCTATTAAACCCAGAACAGAAAAAAGCTTGGGATGCGGTTTACGACCCGATCGCAGATGATCTAAAAAATACATATACGAGGATGGGCGACTCACTCTTGACTCTTTGGAAATACCAACGGTATATGCAAGATTATTTGGGAACTATTGCCGCAGTAGACGAAAACGTAGGCCGGCTATTGGATTATTTGGATCAAGAAAATCTAAGTGAAAACACTATGGTCATCTATACCTCTGACCAAGGGTTCTATCTTGGCGAACATGGTTGGTTCGACAAACGTTTTATGTACGAGGAGTCGTTTAAAACACCACTATTGATAAAATGGCCCAATGTGATCACACCCGGTACAACCGAAGACGAAATGGTACAAAATCTCGATTTTGCCCAGACCTTTTTAGAGGCCGCAGGTGCAGACCTGCCCAAAGACATGCAAGGCAAAAGTTTGTTGCCGTTGTTACGAGGAGAAAAAGAAAAATGGGATAGGGATGCCGTATACTATCACTATTATGAATACCCTGCCGAACACACCGTAAAACGGCATTACGGTATTGCCACCAAAGAATATAAGCTCATCCATTTTTATTATGATGTGGATGAATGGGAACTTTATGACCGTAAAAAAGATCCCCAAGAGGTGAATAATGTTTTCGAAGACCCAGAATATACCTCTGTTGTCGATGAAATGAAACAGAAACTAAGGGAAGTCAGGGAAAAGTACCAAGATTCAGATTCGTTGAGCAATGGATATATTGAGCTGTACAAACAAAAAGGGTGGATTGAGAAATAGTCAGTAGTCAGTAGTCAGTAGTCAGTAGTCAGTAGTCAGTAGTCAGTAGTCA
>CAZEUV010000115.1:0-9067 GCA_964515285.1 uncultured Maribacter sp.
CTTGCGCCCTTGGCAATATCAAGATCCTTTTCTGCAAGTTCTACGTTCGATTCTGAAAATTTAATATCATTTCGAAAGGTCAACGCCTTATCGAAAATAGTCTTTGCCGTATTGTTCATTACTTCAGATGGGGGTATTTCAAAGGCCTCATCTGAAATATCAAAATTCGCATAGTCGGTAATCTGTAATAACTGCGCCAAGGTTATTCGAGAAATAATCACCTGATTTTTCGCATTCACGATCTGTTGTTCTTGATTGGCCGCTGTAGCTTCGATTTCTAAAAGATCGCCCTTGGGCAATACTCCCGAGGACACTAGTTCATTTGTGCGTTTTAAATCTTGTTTGCTGACCGCATATTGTGCTTCGAACACTTTTAACGTCTCTTTGTTCGACAAAATATTCAGATAACCCAAGGCCACGTTCAAGCGAATATCGTCTTTTAGATCATCTAAACGGTATTGACTCGCAATAGCATTCATTTTTGCCCGACGCATCTGATTTTTATTGCGCATACCATTGAACAAGGTGATATTTGAAGAAAGATTTCCGCTCAATGTAAAAATACCTGCTGTAAAATTACTGCCGGTTATAGGATCGGATGACAAACCCCTGTTGCCCGATGCCCTAACTTGGGCATTGAGATTAGGTAAAAAATTGCCAAAGGCATCTGACTCGTCTATTTGTGCATTTTCTAGATCGAGTTCAAATTGTTCTATGCTTAGGTTGTTATCAACGGCATGGGCAACACACTCCTCCAAAGTCCATTTTTTTTGCTGGGCCGTTATGCTTCCTATTGTCAAAAATAACAGTAGTGCTGTCAGTTTAAATTTCATCTGTTCTATTTTCTTGATTATTGATCGATTGAATTTTTTAGTCGTCTTTATCTTTGTCATCTCCTTCAAGTTCGTTCCAAACCTTGATCTTATCGTCTTTCCCTATCCCTGAAAGCACTTCTACATCGATACCATCACTTACGCCCAATTCGAGGTCTTTACGCTCAAATTCGTTCTCTCCTGTCTCAATTTCCACATAGGGTTTTTGCGTTTCCTTATCAAATTGCAATAGCGCCTCTTTGATGGCCAAGACATCCTTTTTCTCTTCTAAAACTATAGACGCATTGGCGCTGTAACCTGCCCGCACATATGCGCTGTCGCTCACGATTAAATCACCTTCAATCTTAAACTGAACGGCGCCTTCCTCTTCTACCCCTTTAGGTGCTATAAATTTTAATATGGCCTCAAAATTCGATTTTTCCAATGCACCTAAGGTTATTTTCAAGGGCATACCAAGCTTTAGTTTACCCACTTCGGCTTCATCTACTTCCCCTTCAAAAATCATTTTTGACATATCGGCGATACTCGCAATGGTCGTACCGTCATTGAAATTGTTACTTTGAATCACTTGGTCACCTTCCTCAACCGGAATCTCTAATACAGTACCCGAAACTGTGGCCCTGATATTGGTATTTGCGCTAGAAGATCCGCCCGCAGAGCCTTTTCGAATTATCTGATAATCGGCTCGGGCATTTTGCAGTTCTTGTTCTGATTGGTCTAATTGAAGTTGTAAATTGTTGAAATCTTGACTTGAAATCACGCCCTTATCGAACAAGGCCTTGTTTCTATTGTATTCGATTTTCACATTGTTCAAGGCAATTTCGGCATTTCTCACCCTACCGCGTGCCTGGTTCAATGATTGTTCGTTGGGTACAATCTTGATTTTGGCGATCAAATCTCCTGCTTTCACCATCGCTCCTTCTTCGAGGTATATTTTTTCGATAATACCTGAAATCTGCGGCTTTATCTCAATCTCATCTTCAGGAATTACTTTACCTGTAACGATTACCTGATTTACAATATCCTTTTTTTCTAAAGTCTCTGTTTCATATAACTCTAAAGGGGTACTGTTCTTTTTTAGAAAAAAGACAACTGCGGCCAATATTCCAACACAGGCCAATCCTATCAATCCATATTTTAAGTACTTGTTCATTGTTTGTTATTTGATGTTATATAAATTCTTGTTGGTTCTTATTTTATTCTTCTCGTAGCGCTTCTATTGGTCTAATCTTAACCGCCCTATTGGCAGGTATCAATCCTATTAAAACACTTAGGCCTACCATTAATGTAAACGACAACACAAATTGTGGAATACTGACCATTGGATTTTTAAAGGGAAACTCGTCTCCTTGACCAAAGGCCACATCCAAAGCGCCCAAAATACCAACTGAAATGGCAAAACCGATTAGGCCGGCAAATGCGGTCAAAATTATCGATTCCATAATAATTTGACGTTTGACGACACGTGGGGTCGCCCCCAAGGCCCTTCGTACTCCTATTTCTTTTGTTCGTTCTTTTACCGTAATCAATAAGATATTACTAATGGCTATTACACCGGCCAACAAGGTGAAAATACCAACGAAAAAAGAGAAACCTTTCAATACCGTTGTAAAGGCAGATATATTGTTGAAGATCTCTGACATATCAAAACTGCCTATGGCACGTTCATCATTTGGGTGAATATCATATTTGGCCTTTAATAGTTTTTTGATTTCTTTTTCGACCATGGTCACTTCGACCCCTTCCTCCACTGCTATGGCCATCCAGCCCATACGATCTCCAGAATTAAACGCTTTTTGAAACGTAGTAAACGGAATAAAAACCGCATTTTCACCATCAATATTGATATTATTATTGGGCTTATATACACCTACGACCCTAAAAAAGATGCCATTGATACGTATATCTTCGCCTATTGCCTTTTCGCTTTTATCGAAAAGCAGTTTGTAAGTCTCTTCACCAATAACACATACCTTTTTAGAGGCTTCTATATCAGTTTGGTTCAAAAACCGCCCTTCAATAATCTTCTTTTTAGTAATATGATCAATTTCAGGATAGTCGCCATAAACAGCCGAACCGCTTTTTAGTCCTTTTCTATACACGGTCACCACATTTCTATGACTACCGAGTTCTATTCTCGGCGCCAAGACCTCTATTTCAGGAATCTGTTTTTTAATAATAGCTGCGTCTTCAAGGCGAAATTTGATTCTTCTTCCCCTTTCAAATCCTTTGTAGGGTTCAGCAGTTCTTTGGCTCCAAACAAAAAGACTATTTGATGCCGTACCCGCAAACAACCTATCAAAACCATTGCTCATACCATTTGCAGAACCCAGTAACAACATAAGAATGATCATTGCGAATATCACCCCCAACATGGTCAAAAATGTACGAAACATATTCTTACCAAGGGTGTTGAAAACCTCACTCCACAAATCTCTATCTAATAGCCACATATTATTTATCGTCTCTAAGTGCTACAATCGGTTTTATATTCGCTGCCTTCATGGCAGGTATGAGTCCGGCGAAAACCCCAGCCACAACTAAAATTATCGTCGCGGTAACAACGGTCGAAAGACTCACAGATGGATTCGTAAATGCCGGGGATTGCATACTGGGGCCAACAAGGGCCAAAATACCCGTCGCAAACAGCAAACCGATAAAACCAGACAAGGCCGTAATAAAAACGGACTCTAACAATACCAGTTTGATTATTTGAGAAGGTTCTGCACCCAGTGCCTTGCGTATTCCTATTTCTTTGGTGCGCTCCTTAATTATAAACACCATAATATTTCCAATACCTACGATACCTGCTATTAAAATCAAAATACCAACAACAATACCAATGGCAGATAACACACTTGTAAAGCTACTTATGTCAGAAAAAGCCTCTGCATAGTTCCATATCCGTATGGCCGATTGATCCTCTGGCGAAACCTTATGCCGTCTCTTCATAATATTCTCTAGACGTGTCGAAAATGCAAGTGCCTTAGTAAGATCATATGATGAATTATAGGTCAATACTATTTGATCTATATAGTTGGTATTGCCATAGATTCGCTGATAGGTTGTTATTGGGGCATAAATACCTCGTTCGGCGTTATCATCACCTTCATCAGTAAAAATACCGATAACTCGAAACGGCAGTCCATTGAATTCCACAAATTTACCTATGGGATCTTCATGTTTGAACAGATCTTCCCCAACCTTTCTGCCGATTACGGCTACTTTGGCACTTGAGGCAAGGTCGTTCGCATTGATATACCTACCATGGGTAACGATTGTCTTTTCTATTACTTGATGATCTGGGTGCACTGCCTGCACCGAATAGGATCCTGTTTCGCTTTTATAACGCGCGGTAGTTTGTTTAAATAATCTTGCGCTTATATGTTCATAGTCTTCAGAAAAGCTTTTTTTGATATACCTAATATCATCGTTTTTGAATTGAATTCTACGCTCTGCCTCAAAACCGGCATACGCTTTTGATGTAGTGCCCGAGCGAATAAAAATAGAATTGGTGGCATCGTCATTGAACTGGCTGTAAAAACCATTTTTCATACCGTTGACCGAGGCCAATAACATGACCAAGATGAATATGCCCCAGCCCACCGAAAAACCGGTCAAGAACGTTCTAAGTTTGTTGTTCTTGATGCTATGAAAAATCTCTTGCCAAATGTCTCTATCAAACATATTCGGAAGCTCTTACTTGTTTTACTTTTTTATCTTCTACGATTACCCCATCTTTTAAATGTACAATACGTTTGCACATATTAGCAATATCAGGTTCATGGGTAACCACCAATATGGTATTGCCCTGATCGTTGATTTTTTGAATAAGATCCATGACCTCGTACGAGGTAGTACTATCAAGTGCCCCTGTAGGCTCATCTGCCAATAAAACCTTGGGTTCTGCGGCCATGGCCCTTGCAATGGCAACACGTTGTTTCTGACCTCCTGAGAGTTCACTTGGCAGATGATGTGCCCAATCTTTCAGGCCCACCTGCCCTAAATACTTCATGGCTTTTTCGAGTCGTTCTTTTCTCGCTACTTTCTGATAATATAAAGGCAGGGCCACATTTTCAACAGCCGTCTTATAATTAATAAGGTTGAAAGATTGAAAAACAAAGCCCAAAAACTTGTTGCGGTACTGGGCGGCCTTCGTCTCATTCAGGTCTTTAATAGGAACACCATCCAACGTATAGGAACCTTCATCTAAGCCGTCCAACATTCCTAAAATATTAAGTAAAGTGGATTTTCCTGAACCGGAAGAACCCATAATAGCGACCAATTCACCTTCTTCAACTTTAAAATCGATTCCTTTTAAAACATGAAGGGAATTGCTTCCCATTTTATAGGATTTATGAAGATTTTTAATTTCAATCATCGCAGCTGTATTAGTTGTGTTTGGAAGTTACTTACCGCATTTGGCAATAAGACCCCTAAGTTGTTAAATTGTTACAAGAATTACTCAAATATTATGTTAAAAGTCTACTTAACCTCTTCTTCGTCATCTTTGACCTCGTTCCAGACCTTTATTTTATCTTCAGGGTCAATACCTGATTTCACCTCTACATAGATGCCATCACTGATACCCAATTCAATGTCTTTACGTTCGAATTTTTGGTCGCCCTTCTCAATTTCAACATAGGGTTTTTTGGTTTTGTCATCGAACTGCACCAAGGCTTCTTTGAGGGTCAGAACGCTATCGGCCCGTGCCAGAATAATAGAGGCGTTCGCACTTAGACCCGCACGAATGAAAACCGAATCGTGCTTTTTCATGGTTCCCTTTATCTCAAACTGAATGGCGCCGTTTTCAGCATTTCCCTTAGGTGCTATATAATCAAGTACGGCATCAAAGGTTTTATTTTCAATGGCCCCAATGGTTATCTCAAGAGGAAGCCCCTCTGTGATTTTTCCAACTTCTGATTCATCTACCTTGCCTTCAAAAATCATTTTTTCAACATCGGCGATAGTTGCAATGGTAGTACCCTCGTTAAAGGTGTTGCTCTCTATTACCTGATTGCCCACTTCAACGGGCACTTCTAAGACCATACCACTTACTGTTGCCCTGATCTGGGTGTTTGCAGCATTGCCAAAACCTCTTGTTGTACCTGTCTTTACAATGTCATAACGTTTATTGGCAGCACCATAGGCTTGTTTTGATTGGTCATGGGTTACCTGCGCCCGTTCTAGATCCACCTTTGAAATCACCCCTTTTTCAAACAGGCCTTTTTGTCGCTGTAGGTTTCGTCTTTGGTCATCTAAATCGATCTTTGCCTCTTCTATGTTATTTCTCGCATCGTTCAAGGCGTTAAGGTTAGGAACCACTTTTATTCTACAAAGAAGATCCCCAGACTTCACATAGTCACCACCTTCTACAAAAACCTCTTCGATCACCCCCGAAATATTGGGTTTTATAAGAACTTCTTCCAACGGAAGTATACTTCCGGTAGCAATGGTTTTTTTAACGACCGTACGTTTTGACGCTTGTTCGGTTTCATATACTACTGGATCTTCGGCATTCTTTTGATAGAGGTAGTACATTGACCCCCCAAAGGTCAGAACGATGAGCAACAAAATAATTCTGGTGATTGATTTTTTCATCTTATGATTCGATTAATTTTAATTTATTCTATTTACAACTAAGTTTAAATATCACTTATTCAGCTCTCAAGGCATCTATTGGCCTAACTTTAATCGCACTTTGGGCTGGTATAAACCCTGCCAATAGACCTGATACAATCAAGATAAACAAGGCACCCATAACTACACCTACACTAACACTGGGGTTTGCGAACATATCAACAGGGCCGTTCATATCTAACAGCGTGTTTATTGCGTAAATGAATAGAGCCCCACAGGTAATACCGGCCATACCCGAGATTATTGTAAGAAAAAGGGACTCCATCAAAATCTGCAACCTGATCGACCAAGGGTTTTCGCCCAAGGCCCTTCGAATACCAATTTCCTTTGTACGTTCTTTAACCACAACGAGCATTATATTACTCACACCGATGATACCCGATAAGAGCACCATAATACCAACAAAATATGCGATAAACCTCATAGCTCCAAAAAGACTCTCAACCCTGTTATATTGCTCGTACAAATCAAAATATCCCACGGCACGTTTATCATCAGGGTGTATCTTACGCTTTTCCTTAACTGTACTCACAATCGCTTCCTTTACATCGGTAATTGAAGTGCCATCGTTTGCGGTGATAGCCATCCACCCAACATCATTGCCTCTATTAAAGGCCTGTGAAAAAGTGGAAAAAGGTACGAATATTTGATTTTGGGCCTCCTCGCCGTCACCATCATTGGTCTTCTTTTCATAGATGCCCACAACCAAAAAATTTACGCCTTGAATTTTGATATAGGTACCCAAAGCCTTCTCTTCTTTGTCGTACAAACTACTTTTCACCCCTTTTCCAATGATGGCGATCTTTCTTTTTTCTTTAATATCAGAATGGTTTACAAATCGCCCTTTTATAATATTCATAGGGTCTTGATTTATAATTTCAGGGTAATCGCCATACACGTTAAAAGCACCCGTATTTATACCATGCACTACATTATTGGCTCCTCGAAAGCCTCCTAATTGATTTCTAGGGGAAATGAACCGCAGATTCGGCACATTGTCGTTTATGGCCTGTACATCTTCCAATTTAAATTCAAATCTTCTGCCCTTTGAGAAGCCTTTGTATGCCTTGGTAGTTCGCTGAGACCACATAAACATTGTGTTTGTGGCTATATCGCCAAAATCCTTTTTTATACCGTTCTCCATTCCCTTACCTGCCGCCAATAGAATAATCAGGATCAATATGCCCCAAAAGACACCGAAAGCCGTAAGAACCGTTCTGAACCAATTACTGGTCAGCACCTCTAAAATTTCTTTCCAACGATCTCTATTAAACATATTTTAACCTGTAATTACTCATCTCTCAAAGCCTCGATTGTGTGAATACTGGCAGCACGCCATGCCGGAAAAAAGCCAGCAACGGCACCCGCGAAAATCAACACAAAAACAGTAGTAATGGCAACATTGAAATTTACCGAGGGATTCAAAATATAGTCTACCTCAATATGCGGCCCTACCAGTTCTAATAAACCCATACTGAAAATCAAACCGGCGAAACCGGATATTGCCGTAATAAAAACGGCCTCATGTAAAATCATACCAACAATAGACCATGGTTTAGCACCCAAGGCTTTTCGAATACCTATTTCCCTAGTTCGTTCCTTTACTACAATGAGCATGATATTGCTCACACCTACGACGCCAGCGACGATGGTACAGATACCCACGAACCAAAAGAAAAAACTAATATTTTCAGAAAGTGTAAAGTACCTTTTTGCCTCTTCTAGGGTATTGAATGCATTTATAGCACTGGGGTCGTCGGGCGATACCGTATGCGCCTCTTGCAAATACCCTTTAAGGTCTGCCGTGAATTTGACCGATTCGGCCACGGCCTCTTCAAAGGTCTCGGCAGGTTGTAGGGTATATGACAAATTGTTCACGAAATCTGACCCGCCAAATACCCTTTGTGCCGTTGTTATCGGAACAAAAATGCGATCTTCTTCACGTTCGCCACCTGGATCGCCGTAGACCCCAACAATCTTGAATCGAATACCGGAAATATCCAAATACTCCTGCAAGGGGTCTTCATCCTTCTTGAAATGTTCTTTTAGAATCTTATTGCTTATCACTGCGATTTTGGCAGTACTTTCTTCATCTTTAGGATTGATAAAACGCCCTTGTGCCATAAATGCGTTTTCGATAAACTGATAGCTCGAAGACACACCTTGTACACTATAACCAACGTCTTCGTTTTTATAGCTTACAAGTGCATTTCGAATTCTGAATACGGCGGATTTATGCTCTAAGGCATCAGCGAATAGGGTAGTTACATATTCGTGATTCTCATTTTTAAGACGGATGCTGCGACCGGGGTTGAGGCCTTTATATTCTTTGGTCGTTACGCGGGTCCATACCCAGACCCTATTTTTGGCATCTGCTTCGAACTCTTTGGCAATACCGTTCTGCATGCCTTGACCAAAACCCAATAAAATAACAAGTATAAATATCCCAGAAGCTACGGAGAGCCCCGTGAGGAAAGTCCGTAATTTATTTTTACGGATGGTATCAAAAATCTCCTGCCATCTTTCGATGTCGAACATTTGGTCGTTTTAATTGATTGATGAATACAACTAGGGGAAATCGTTGTATGCGTATA
>CAZEUV010000116.1:0-8996 GCA_964515285.1 uncultured Maribacter sp.
TCAATTACTTTTGTGTCTTCAAAAACCAATGAATGGCTAAGAATTTAGTAATAGTAGAGTCGCCTGCAAAGGCAAAGACCATAGAGAAATTTTTGGGAAAAGATTTTAAGGTAGAATCCAGTTTTGGTCATATTGCCGATTTGCCCTCAAAAGAACTGGGTGTAGATGTCGATAATGATTTCAAGCCCAAGTACATTGTCGATTCTGATAAGAAAGCTTTGGTGAAAAAACTAAAAGACCTTGCAAAAAAAGCTGATACCATTTGGTTGGCAAGTGATGAGGATCGAGAGGGCGAGGCCATTTCTTGGCATTTGTACGAGACCCTTGGTTTAGATAAAAGCAAGACCAAACGAATTGTTTTCAACTCGATCACCAAGTCGGCGATTCAGAAAGCGATTAAAAATCCGAGAGAGATAAATTACAATTTGGTAAATGCCCAACAAGCAAGAAGGGTGTTGGATCGATTGGTAGGTTATCAATTATCACCGGTTCTATGGAAAAAAATAAAACCGGGCCTATCGGCAGGTCGTGTACAGTCAGTGGCCGTTCGTTTGATCGTAGAACGAGAAAGAGAGATTGAAGGGTTTACCCCGGTAGCGTCATTTAGAATATCTGCCCAGTTCAAGACGGCAGAAGAAAATATATTTACAGCCAAGCTGAATAAGACTTTTAAATCAAAAGCAGAAGCAGAAGCTTTTTTAAAACAAAATATAGGCGCTGATTTTTCTGTGGGCGATTTAGATACCAAGCCTGCAAAAAAATCGCCATCGGCACCTTTTACCACCTCGACCTTGCAACAAGAGGCATCTAGAAAATTGTATTTCTCGGTAGGTAGAACTATGCAAGTGGCGCAGCGATTGTACGAAGCGGGTTTGATTACCTATATGAGAACAGATAGTGTCAATCTTTCTGGCGAAGCGATAAATGCCGCCAAAGATGCCATCATAGATAATTACGGAACGCAGTACAGCACGGTCAGAAATTTCAAGGGCAAATCGAAAGGCGCACAAGAGGCGCACGAGGCCATAAGGCCAACTGATATGACCCGACAATCTGCGGCGTTGGAACGTGACCAGTCAAAACTGTACGAACTTATCTGGAAACGGACCATAGCATCTCAAATGAGCGATGCCCAGTTAGAACGCACCAACGTAAAGATAAAGTCAAGTGGCCATACTGAAGTATTTACGGCCAATGGTGAGGTCATCAAATTCGATGGTTTTCTCAAAGTGTATATGGAAGGGTTGGATGAGGAAGACTCAACAGAGGAACAAGAAGGAATGCTTCCGGCCATGAAAGTCGGTGACACATTGCACAACAATTATATTACTGCTACAGAGCGTTTTTCAAGACCACCATACCGATTTACGGAAGCATCCCTAGTAAAAAAATTAGAAGAGCTGGGTATCGGTAGACCATCTACTTATGCACCTACTATTTCAACCATACAAAATAGGGGCTATGTAGAAAAAGGTACCGTAGAGGGTGTTGAGCGCAAGTACGTTCAATTGGTTTTAGAGTCAAATGCCTTGAACGAAAAAAACCTTTCTGAGAATGTAGGTTCTGATAAAGGAAAAATGGTGCCGACCGATATAGGTATGATAGTCAATGATTTTTTGGTGAGTAATTTCGCCACAATTTTAGATTATAATTTCACGGCCAAGGTAGAGGAAGATTTTGACCAGATCGCCGAAGGTCATGAAGATTGGCAGAAGGTGCTGAAGAATTTTTACAAAGATTTTCACCCAAATGTACTGGATGTAGAAGCAAATGCCGATCGTGCTAGCGGAGAACGAATTCTAGGAAAAGACCCCAAATCAGGAAAACGGGTTTTGGTACGGTTGGGTAGGTTTGGTCCAATGGTACAAGTAGGTACCGTAGATGATGAAGAGAAGCCGAAATTCGCAAGCCTTTTACCCGATCAGTCATTGAATACGATTACATTTGAAGAAGCTATGGATCTTTTTAAACTACCTAGAAAACTTGGTGTTTATGAAGGGCAAGAGGTGCTGGCCAATGTAGGTCGTTTTGGTCCTTATGTGAAGTTTGGCGAAAAGTTCATATCGATGGACAAAGGTGAAAATGCCTTAGAAATAGAGATGGATCGTGCTATTGAGCTCATCGTCGCAAAACAAAAAGCAGATGCCCCGATCGCAAATTATGAAGGAATGGATGTGCAGAAAGGCGTAGGCCGTTTTGGCCCTTTTATCAAGTGGAACAGTATGTTCATCAACGTGAACAAAAAATACGATTTTGATAATCTTTCTCAAGAAGATATCGTAGAGTTGATCGAGGTCAAAAAGCAAAAAGAGATCGACAAGGTAATTCAAGATTGGCCCGAAGAGGGTATCAGGATTGAAAAAGCACGTTGGGGCCGACACAATGTTTTAAAGGGCAAGATAAAAGTGGAGCTCGCCAAAACTGTCGATGTTACAAAAATGTCATTGGAAGAGGCCAAGGCATTGATCGAGAAAAAGACTCCAAAGAAGAAGGCGAAGAAGGCCAAGGCAAACCCAAAAAAATAATCAGCAATTCAATCGGCAAAAAAATGAATCATAACCCTATACCCCAGTAACCGATAACGACCTACTATGGCATATGATTTTCTGGTTCCAATTGAAGATAATGTTTTGGCGCATATTGAATTGCTTCCAGCTCAAGCCTTAGGTAAGAGCATACACAAACACACTTTACGAGACGGCCTTCCTGTATTGGCCATTGCATCTGTTGCGATAGTAGGGGTGAGAGAGTCTAGAAATGCTTTTGAAAAGAAAGTTGAAGCGCTCGATGTTTCCGCAATTCGAATTCAGTTGTACAAATTGATGATGGGCAATTGGAACGGTACCATTGTTGATATGGGCGATATCGAAGAAGGTGAAACCGTAGAGGACACCTACTTTGTGGTAAAGGAAATTGTCGCTGGTCTTTTAGAGGAAAATGTTATACCTATTATTATAGGTGCAACACAAGACATTACCTACCCCGCATATAGAGCCTTTGACGGTATAAAGGACATGGTGAATCTTGTGGCCATAGATAGTCGATTTGATTTTGGTATGGACGATGAACTCATCTCCTCAAATTCATATATGAGCAAGATCATAACCGATAAGCCCAATAATCTTTTCAATTTTTCTAACATTGGCTACCAGAGCTACTATAATGCCCAAGAGGAAATAGACCTGATGGAACGCCTGTTTTTTGATGCCTACCGATTGGGTGATTTGATTTCTGATATATCATTGGCAGAACCCGTTTTGCGCAATGCGCATATGGTCAGTTTAGATGCCCGTTCAATCAAGGCCAGTGAGGTAGGTTACTCGAACAATTTTTCGCCCAATGGGTTTACGGGCAGGGAAATATGTACCATTGCCCGTTATGCAGGTATAAGTGATAAGGTACGTGTGTTCGGTATCTACGAAATGGAAAATTCTGTGCAATCATGCCAACTCATGGCACAGATTATCTGGTATTTTATAGAAGGCTTCAATTTTAGAATAACAGAATCTCCATATATTAATAAAAACGACTTTACAAAGTATACAGTACCTACTGAAACCGAGCAGTTAATCTATTATAAGAGTCATTTTACCGAAAGATGGTGGGTAGAGGTGCCATCGGTTCTTACTTCAAATACTAAAACAGAATCACCGTCGTTATTACCCTGCACTGAAAAGGACTATTTGGACGCATGTGATCAAATCATTCCTGAGCGGTGGTTCAAAGCTTATAAGAAAGGCTTTAATTAATCAGTTTTTTTTAAAGTATAATAGAGCTTGATACAATAATTTATTCAAAACGTAGTTTTAGAGTGTAGAATAAATAATTTGAATTCGCAGTTAATAACCATAATCGAAAATTTAACCTAAAAGTATGAAGAAGCTATTGTTATCATCTATAGCGTTTGTTTTTTTGCTCACAAGTTGTGGGTCTAAAACAAAAGGAGAATTAGTAGGGGTCCAAGGAAAAAAATGGTACCCTGAAAAACCTTACGGAATGGAACTCATTCCTCGAGGTTCATTTATCATGGGCAAGTCAGAAGAAGATCAGGCCAAAATTCTCAATGCTCCAACAAAGACAGTAACCGTACGTTCCTTCTATATGGATGATACGGAAATTACCAACAGTGAATACCGTCAGTTTGTAGAATGGGTAAAAGATTCTATCACAAGAACCAAACTTGCTATTCTTGCAGATGAGCTCGGCTTGAGTTCTGAAGATGGTGGTATCGGTGAATTTGCATTTAAAGACGCAGACACAACAAAGGCTTCTGTGTACGACAAGTATATGTTGGACAATTATGCAGGAATGGGTGAAACCGGTTTTGAAGGTAGAGGTCTGAACAAAGACGAAGATCTTGTATGGGATATATCAGAATACCCAGATGAGTATTATACCGAGGTAATGGATTCATTATATATTCCTGAAGAGGAATCGTACAATGGTCAACGAACCATTGATGTAACAAAATTAAAGTACAAATATAGTTGGATGGATATCGAAGCTGCTGCGCGTTCTAAAACGGGTAGAAGAAAAGAATTCATTCGAAAAGAAGAGCTGGAGATTTATCCTGACACCACAGTTTGGATTCGTGATTTCGAATACTCGTACAACGAACCCATGCACAATGATTATTTCTGGCATGATGCTTACAGCGAATACCCAGTAGTAGGTATCTCTTGGAAACAGGCAAAAGCTTTTTGTAACTGGAGAACCAAGTTCAAGAACGATGATCAGAAAGATAAGGGCAAACAGTTCGTAAACCGATTTAGGTTACCAACAGAAGCTGAATGGGAATATGCGGCAAGAGGTGGTATCGAAGGTGGAACATACCCTTGGGGTGGACCATATGTTATAAGCGATACAGGTTGTTTTATGGCCAACTTCAAACCACAACGAGGTGATTATGCGGCCGATCAAGCATTGTATACCGTAGAGGCCAAAGCTTATGAGCCCAACGATTTCAACCTGTACAATATGGCAGGTAATGTATCAGAGTGGACCAACTCAAGCTACGACCCAAGTTCATACGATTATGTATCTACAATGAACCCCAATGGTGGTGACGGCAGTAATGCGAGAAAAGTAATTCGCGGTGGATCTTGGAAAGATGTTGCCTACTTCTTACAAGTAAGTACAAGAGATTACGAATACGCAGATTCAGCACGTAGTTATGTAGGTTTTAGAACCGTACAAGATTACATGGGCGAAGAAGATTCAACACAATAAAAAGAACGTTCTAAATCGAACAAAAGAAACCCAAATATTTTCCGAAAAAAAACGGAAACCAACGTTAACCAAATACTTATTATTAACATTAAATCTTAAATTAAACTTTAAATTATGGCACAGTCAAAATCAACAAAGAAATTATTCAACATGGCCTACGGCCTTGGAGCATCAGTAGTAATTATTGGTGCATTGTTCAAGATCCTTCACTGGGAGCTCGGTCCTTTAAACGGAGGTATCCTTTTAGCGATAGGTCTTATTACAGAAGCACTTATTTTTGCAGTCAGTGCATTTGAACCAGTAGATGACGAGTACGATTGGTCTTTAGTATACCCTGAATTAGGTGGTGGAGCATCTATGGGAAAAAGCAACGAAGCTTTAGAGATCAAAGAAGCTGAGGCGTCTTTGTCCGCTAAACTTGATGACTTGTTAAAAGAAGCAGGTGTTGATGCAAGTCTTATGGAAAGTCTTGGATCTAGTATTAGAAACTTCGAAGGTGCTGCCAAAGGTATCGCCCCAACAGTTGATGCTATGGAGTCTACACGTAAGTATTCTGACGAAATGGTTCAGGCCGCTTCTCAAATGGAATCTTTGAACAGCTTGTACAAAGTACAGTTAGAGAGTGCTAGCAAACAAGCTACTGCTAACGAAGAGCAATTGCAAAATGCCGAGGCTCTTAAAGATCAAATGCAATCATTGGCTACCAACCTTTCTTCTTTGAACGGAGTTTACGGTGGTATGTTGACTGCAATGACAAGAAACTAATTAGAACTTAGTTATAACCCCAAATCAATTATTAATTAAATCTAATTAGAAAATATGGCTTCAGGAAAAGCAACACCACGTCAGAAGATGATCAACCTTATGTATTTGATCTTCATTGCGATGTTGGCGTTAAATATGAGTAAGGAAGTTCTTGCCGCTTTCGGTCTAATGAACGAAAAGATGGAGACTTCCAATACAAAAACCACAGCAAGTAACGAATTGTTCTTGAACGGTTTGAAAACCAAGGCATCTGAGAATACCGAAAAATTCGGTCCTCTTTATAAAAATGCCAAGAAAATCAAAGATTTGTCAAAAGAGTACTTTGATTATCTAGAAGGTCTTAAAACCGGAATGATGGAAGGTGTCGAAGACCCTAAAGACTATCAAGTAATGGATAAGTCGGATTTCTTGGATGATGAATTCTTTCAAGGAGACAACCTTTCTGAAGGCGGTAAGGAATTTTTAAAGCGAATCAATGATTACCGTACACAGGTTATCGCTGTTTTGCCTAAAAACATGACAAGTGTAAAAGCCTCTGTTGAATCTAGATTTCAGACCGGTGACGAAAATGGTAAAGTGACCAACCGTAGTGGTGAGAAAGTTGATTGGATCAACTATCATTATGAAAGGTTTCCTTTAGTAGCGTCTTTGACGAAACTGACCGCATTGCAGGCCGATATCAAATCAACTGAAGAAGATGCTTTGAAATCAATGTTGCAAGGTCAATTGAGTGAAGAGGTTTCTATGACCAACTATACCACATTATTAGAGCAAGAGAAATCTGCGTTCTATGCTGGTGAGAAGTTTAAAGGTAGCGTTGTATTGGGTCGTAAAGATGCCACTACAAGACCAAATGAGGTTAATTTGACCTTAGATGGTAGAAAATTGAGCGAAGGTAAAGATTACGAGATCAAAGATGGTCAAGTAAAACTTACTATTAGCGCTGGTGCACCTGGCGATCATACGATCAAAGGTAACCTAGTCTTTGTTCAAGATGGTGAGCGTACTGAAGTACCTGTAAACAATACTTTTGCAACCATCTCTAAACCAAATGCCGCTTTGATTGCTGCTGACAAGATGAACGTTGTTTATCGTGGGGTTTCAAACCCAATGTCGATTTCTATACCCGGTATACCAAACAACAAGGTAAGTGCTTCTGCACCCGGTCTTAAGAAAAGACAAGGTAGCAAGTACATCATGAACCCAGGAAAAGGTAGAAATGTAACTATCGTAGCTTCTGGTACTTTGCCAGATGGTCAACGGGTTTCTTCTAAATCTGAATTCAGAATTAAAGATATTCCAAGACCTTCAGGTTCTATTAGAGGTGAATCAGGTAGTGCTAAAATGCCAAGAAAAAACTTGGAGATATCTACTGTTGGTGCCTTATTGGAAGACTTTGATTTTGACCTTAACCTTAAAGTAGGTGGGTTTAAATTCAAAGTGCCAGGTCAGCCTACAGTAAACGTTAGTGGTAGTAGATTAGATAGTAGAGCGAAGTCAGCATTGAAAAGAGCCAAAAGAGGCGATGCTGTTCAGATCTTTGATATCAACGCTTACATTACCAATAACAAAAGCTATAAGTTGAAGAAAGTATCTCCAGTAGTTATAGAGATTACAAACTAATGTTAATTGATACCCAGGTGGCGTGATTGCCGCCCGGTAATTTTAAATTGAAATAAAATGAATTGGAAGAATGTTTTAATAATCGGAGCTGTTAGTTTACTACCGGCGTCCATCATGGCCCAAGCCAATATCTTGAATGCCAAGTTGCCTCAAGAGATAGGTCAAAAGACCGAAGCGCAAAAAGCCATGGATAACGATACCTTTTTGAAGTATGGTTATGTTGATGATCGCGATATACTTTGGTCGAAGACCGTATGGGAGGTTATTGACTTGGATGAACGTGTCAATTTTCCACTGTACTACCCTACCGATACCATTGATATAGGTGCCGATAGAAGGTCGTTATACGATGTTTTGATAAAGAATATCAAAAACGGAAAATTACCCGATGTGTATGTTGACTCTTATTTTACCGAAAAAAGGGTTTTCAGTGATCTTGAAGCAACTTTGAAGAAAAGAGACACCACTGATTACGGTTACGAACAGATAAATGCAGGAGAAGAACTTTCGGCTGAATATATCAACGAAAGAGAGCTTTCCGCCGCTGATATCGAAGAGTATCGGATTAAAGGTATCTGGTATTTTGATAAACGTCAAGGAGAATTAAAATACCGTTTGTTGGGTATTGCTCCCGTTGCACCAGATGTTAACTTTATTGATGATGAATCAATGGATCTTGCAGATGCCAAGGTAGAACTTTTCTGGGTATGGTACCCAGGTGCCAGGCAAATTCTTCATGAAGCCAAGGTTTTTAACCAACGCAATTCTGCACAGCCCATATCTTTTGATATGTTGTTGAATTCAAGAAGGTTCAATGGTGTCATCTATAGAGAAGACAATGTTCACGGAGACCGAAAGGTCAGTGAATATATTGCCGACAACGCATTGTTTCAATTACTTGAGTCCAAAAGGATCAAAGAGGTCATCAGGGACAGAGAACAAGATATGTGGAGCTATTAATAGTATTCTGGTGTAAACCAGATATTGCTCAAGCATTCTAGTATGATTATTTAGAATTCCAATTCGAAATATATGAAAACGCCGCATCGAAAGATGTGGCGTTTTTTTTGTTTAACTTTCATAGTGTCATTCCGACCATAGGCATTGTTAAAAAATAAATGATTAGAATTCGATACAGGGATTTTGTTTTTATTTTAGGCAAAAAATATAAGCATAGCCCTAGCTACGGTTCTATTTTTTAACGACAAATAAGGACAAAATAACAAGTCTAAACGAATTAGTTGTTCTTTAACAATGTCTTAGTAGGGATCTATTGAAATGGTACAAATAGAATAAAGGTTCTTTCGGCATTTGGTATTATAGTGCTTATTTTTCGAACTGTACTGCAAACTTTTTGATGATAATTTTGTCATATTGCA
>CAZEUV010000117.1:0-4354 GCA_964515285.1 uncultured Maribacter sp.
GAAGTTCCCTTATCCTACGGCCTTTGCGATCTGTCATAGCGCTGCGATGATTTTGGCCCGTGGGTGCGCAGCCCCTGCGTACTGGCCTTTGTCAATTCTCCACAACTTGTGGACAAACCAAATATACCGAAAAACAGCAGCTAACATCTAAATTAGATGGATAAAACAAAGTAATTTATATAAAATCATTATACTTGACATATATGCACTATTACAGATTTCGTTAGAATAAACGTGTTAAAGCGTTATAACAACAAACGCCGAAGTACCTTATTTATATGGGCGAAGACCTTGGGTTATTTGCACTACGTTTTACACCTAAAAAAATACTTTACAAAAAAGCAATCAATTTCTAAACCGCTTTTTCTTCTTCTTTTTTGGGTTGGTAAACAGCCGTTTGAAAAAACCATCTACCTTGATAGGTTCGCAGTCCATTTCACGTAGAATGTATTCGGGCGTCTTTTTGAATTTGGCATTGGCCATGGTTCTAAACTCGGGGTCTGCGTTTATTTTTTGTTGCAGTAGCGCATATAATGGTAAAGCGGCATTGGCCCCTTGCCCTACCTTGGTATTGGCAAACCCGATCTCATAATGGTCAAGGCCTACCCAATTTACGTGTACCAAGTTTGGGGTTACCGCTACAAACCAAGCATCTTTATTGTTTTGGGTCGTTCCGGTCTTGCCTGCGATGTCGTTCTTTAGTTTATAGGTATTTCGTATTCGTACTGCGGTACCTTTATCAATGGTCGATCTCATCATTTTGATCATCACTTGCCGGGTCTGCTCTGAAAAAGCGGGTTGGCTCATCATATGTACTTTAAAGGTCTTCAATACCGAATCACGATGGTTGGTTATACTTTTTATAAGGTATGGCCTTACAGCCCTGCCATTGTTGACAAAACTGGCGTATGCCCCCGCCAGTTCTTCTATTTTTATTTCGCCAGTGCCCAAAGCCAATGAGGGTTGCAGGGGCAATTTTGCGGTTATGCCCATTTTTTTTGCCTGCATAATGACCGACGGTATTCCCGTTTGCTCCAACACTTTTACGGCAACCGTGTTTACTGATTTGCTCAAAGCCTCCTCCATTGAATAGTTGAGATAGTCCTCATTTTTGCTGTCCGAGTTGCTGGGGCTCCAATCTTCCAGGTTTCTGTAGGTAATCTGCCGTGCCGAAAAATAGGTGCAGGGCGATAAACCGCTTTCTAGAGCAGTGGTGTAGATAATGGGTTTGAAGGTAGAACCTACCTGTCTTTTTCCTTGCGAGATATGGTCGTATTTGAAGTGTTTGAAATCGACCCCGCCGATCCATGTTTTTACGGCACCTGTTCTTGGGTCAATGCCCAGCGATCCCGTATTCAAGAATTTCATATAATGTGTGATACTGTCAATCGTACTTGCTTGAACGGTTTTTTCGCGCTGCCAATCGACCAAGATGATCTCATGTTTTTTGCTTAGTGAGTCCCAAACGGACTTTGGGTCAATTCCCTTAGCGATCAATTTTTTATAGGGTCGTGAGTGGCGAACGACCTTTGCAATCAGTTTTCTGTCTGATTTCCAAGGGGCTTTTTTACCGTGGCCCTTTTCAAAACTTTGTTGCAAGGCCTTCATATGCTGTCGCATGGTCTGTTCTGCCATCACCTGCATTTTATAGTTCAAGGTGGTATAGACTTTTAGGCCCGAGGTATAGATGTTGTATTCATGACCGTTGTCTTGTTCGGTCTTGGTCCATTTTTTCAATCGCTTTCTGATTTCTTCTCTAAAGTAGGGCGCGATCCCCGTATCGTGATCGTACTTTTTGTAATTGAGCTTTATGGGTATTTTTATAAGACTATCTTTTTGTTCTTCGGATAAAAAACCGTTTTTCACCATTGATGCCAAAACGAGATTACGCCTTTTTAAACTTGCCTTGGGGTGCACTCTCGGGTTATAGCCGTAGGTGGCTTTCAACATGCCCACTAAAACGGAAGCTTCTTCCACAGTTAGGTTTTTGGTGCTTTTGTTGAAAAATTTCAGCGATGTACTTTCAATTCCGAAGGTATTGTCGCCAAAGGAAACTGTATTCAGGTAAAGGGTCAAAATCTCCTCTTTTGAAAAAATAGCTTCCAATCGCGAGGCTATGATCATCTCTTTCAGCTTGTCTACTGTTAGGTTCGACTTTTTTCGACCCCTTCGCGGATATAGGTTTTTTGCCAACTGTTGGGTAAGCGTGCTTCCGCCGCCAGAAGACCGATCTTGCATTAAAATGGTTTTAAAGGCCACTCTGAACAAACTCGGGTAATCTACACCAGTATGTTCGTAAAAACGTTCATCTTCGATAGCCACAAGGGCATCTATCAAATGTTGCGGAAAATCTGTATGGGCAATGGGCTGCCTGTCGTATAGGTAATACTTCCCGATCAGCACGCTATCTGCCGAATACACCTCAGAGGCCCTTTGGTACTGAAAGCTGGCGAGTTCTTTTTTATTGGGAATTTTTCCCCATCCCCCAAAATAAACACTAGCGAAAAATAAGAGAAAACCCATACTGAATACCGCTATAAACAGCAATGTGTATTTTATATAGGTAGATTTTATCCGTTTCAACATTCAAGCAATTAATTAATAAAATTCTTCTGAGTACAGTCTTGGGCAACCCTGCCGGAAGTAGGTACTCTAGTTTATCTCTCCCTGCCCGTGCCGTTCAGACGGGCTTCGAAGAGGTCGGAATTTCTTTTCCAGCAATTTCGGGTGAGGTCAAATACTAAATTTCTTAAAATCTTTTATTTGCTAAGATCAAACTAAAAAATGAATTGCCATAAGTATTAACAATAGATTAAACTTGGTTTTTCTATTTTTGGGATAAAATACGGCCCATGAACAAAATAGCGATAGTATTGGTCTTCTTGTCTTTGCAACTATCATTTGCCAATGACGTGCTTTGGTCAAAAACCGGACATAGAACCACCGGGGAAGTTGCCGAAAAGAACCTTAGCAGAAAAGCCCGAAAGGCCATAGAAAAATTGTTGGACGGTAAGAGCCTGGCCCTAGTCTCTACCTTTGGTGATGATATCAAGGCGGATCGTAAATTCAAGGAATTCAGCGCATGGCACTATGTGAATTTTCCGTCCGATAAAAAATATACGGATGTTGTTCCTAGTGAATATGGTGATGTGGTTGCGGGAATACAAAAATGTATAGCGGTCGTAAAAGATAAAAACAGCTCAAAGGCGGATAGGATCTTTTACCTAAAACTTTTGGTGCATCTTGTGGGCGATCTGCACCAACCTATGCATGTAGGTAGGTTAGAAGATAAGGGCGGTAATGATATTCAGCTTCAGTGGTTCGGTAGGGGCACTAACCTACACAAGGTTTGGGATGCCAATATGATCAATGACTACGGTATGAGTTATACCGAACTTGCCGAGTCTTTGCCAAAACTGACCAAGAAACAAAAGAAGGCCATTCAAGAGGGAACTGTTTATGACTGGGTAGAAGAATCACAAGATCTGGCCAATGAGATATACAAATCGGTCGAGGTTGGTGAGAAACTATCTTATAGGTATAGTTATGTATGGTGGCATACGGTTGAAGTGCAACTGCAAAGGGGCGGTTTGCGACTGGCCAAGGTACTCAATGAGATTTTTGAATGAAAAAATAGTGAACAAGGGTTTTTCAAAAAGTTTGGCATGGGATTTGAATGTATATAATCGAAGCCAAATATGAGAAAATTAGCATGGGGTACCTGCATGTTAAAGACAGTATGAAACTTTTGTGATAAGGTATAAAAATCGGTTCCCACAGCCGATTTTTTTAATTTAACCCTATTTTGTCAAAGAAATTTTTTCAATCGCTCTCTTTTGTATTCGGGCAAAGCCAAATTGTCGACGGCCAATTGTAAGATTTCCATATCTTTCTTTCTTGTATAGAGCAATTCAAAGAACTGTTTTACGGTAAGGGTATTTTCAGATTGGGTTACGAGTTGCATTGCATCTCCGGTTTTCACCTTCCCTTCTTCCAAAACACGAACATAAGTACCTGAGTGGCCATGGTCAATGTACTGTCTTAAGATCTCTTGGTCATCAAAACGCACACCCAACTTAAAACAAGGTTCCCGCGGTTGTGATACTTGTACCAAGGCCGTGCCAATGTTATAAATATCGCCAATGCGTATTACGGCTTCGTCCAGCCCTTCAACGGTCAGGTTTTCGCCGAACATGCCCCAGTTCCATTTCAGACCTGGGTATAGTCTTTTCCAATACGGGTACTGGTCCGCAGCGAATAGAAAGCAGGCTTTATTTACCCCGGCATGGTGCTTTCGGTCGATAACAGTGTCATTTTCGACATCTGTTTTTCTTAAAAATAAAGGTTTATCTAC
>CAZEUV010000117.1:4454-8978 GCA_964515285.1 uncultured Maribacter sp.
GTGAGGACATTTTGATTTACGAAGTATGAATAGTGATTAGCGAAAGGCGAACAGCCTAAAGCCAAAAAGCCATCAGTCAACATTATCTTTATCCAATTGTTTGGTCAAAAAGAAACCTATAAGAAGCCCTGTGCCGGCCATTAGAAAAATGGATCCGGGCATGGCAATATCCCAATTTACGTTGAAGTTTGCCCTTAAAATTCCCCCGATCATAATGCCCGATCCGATTCCCATTAATAAAAGCGCTAAATTTAAAATAAGAATTTTCCAGAAAGGGGCAGCTTTATCCTGTTTTCCCTTTACAAAAATACCGGCATCCGCCCCTTTTTCAATAAGGGCCAAACGTTCTTTGTTCCTCGTTGAGTAGTATAGATAGAATATTCCGAAAATTGATGCCGCGATTAAACCGACGATCATTACTCCTCCTCCCATGATGTTTGATTTTTAATTGATTAATAAACTCGTTCAACAGGTATGACGGTCATGTTTTAGCATAGGTTACACAAATTGGTGTTTTTTTTCAAAAAACTGTAACCAAGTTTGTAATTTGTACGTCATATAAGGTAAATGAGCCAAAACGACGACCAACGTTATATTGATAAAACCATTAATGGCGATACCATAGCTTTTGGGGTTTTGGTAAACCGGTATAAGCATATGGTCTATACGCTGGCTATGAAAATAGTAAGAAACAAAGAAGAGGCCGAAGAGGTTTCGCAGGACGTTTTTATAAAAGTGTACCAAGTATTGAATACTTTTAAGGGCGGTTCTAAATTTTCGACCTGGGTCTATAGAATCACATATAATAAAAGTCTCGATTATCTAAAAAAGCGTGGTAGAGGTTTGCAAACAAGTTCTTTAGATGATAGTGTCGAGTATCTATTAGAGGTAACTGAAAGTATATTGGATGACTTAGAGGCCGATGAACGTAAGAACACGATCAAAGATGCAATGAAAGAATTGGCCAGTGATGATGGTGTGGTGCTGACGCTGTATTATTTTGAGGAACTGTCGCTAAAGGAAATCTCAAAAGTCATGGACTTGGCAATAGATACAGTCAAAGTACGATTGTTTAGAAGTAGAAAACGTTTGGCCAAAATTTTAGAGCGCAGGCTCGAACCAGAAATCAGTAAGAACTATGAAAAAAGATAAAGACGAAAATTTGGATGCCTTTATACGTAAAACCATTATCGAGGCTGGGTTAGAAAACCCTTCGGTTGATTTCACCCGATCGGTTTTGTCTAAAATTCAAGCCGATGCGCAAAAGAGCCCGGCCTTTGTCTACAGACCTTTGATCTCAAAATCGGTTTGGTTGATAATATTAACTGCCATCGCAGGTGTCTTTGTCTATTCAATTTGGGAAAATCCATCTTCTGAGATCAATTGGTTGGCCGTCTCAAAACTCAATCGGTTCGCCGAATTCAATCTTTTGGCGAATAGTTTGAATTTCTATATTTCCAATACCGTTATTTACAGCTTTGTAGGTTTGGCGTTCTTTGTTTGGGTGCAGGTTTTTCTTTTAAAATCATATATGAACAAGCGAATTGCTTTGTGATTTCGCTTGACAGGGTTCTACTTTTGAATTACATGTTGAAAGTTGTCCGTTATGATTGACTGAGCGTAACCGAAGTCAAAAGTTCAGTTGACCCATCGAATATATCTAAGATGTCTTACCTCTTCTTCGGAGAGGTCGGAACTGCTTTTTGGCAGTTCCGGGTGAGGACAGTTTCAGGTAAGACTATTTTTGAATTACGAATAGTCATTAACGTACAGTAGTCGGCAAATTCAAAAAAGTGTTTACATTTGTAGTGAAACACATTTCTTTGAAAAACCTCAAGAATAAAATACGATCCTATACCAAGGTCAGCGATGCTGATTTAGATTTCTCACTTCAGTTTTATAAAGAGGTGGTTTTTTCTAAAGGTGATTTTTTAGTGCGGCCTGATCAGTACGTAAAACAGTTTTACTTTCTCGAAAAAGGGTGTGTATGTTACTATACCGAAGACCAATCTGGTGTGAAGGTGATGGAATTTTTCACAGAAGGTGAATTTTTCACAGATCTGTATGCCTATATTGAAGAAATTCCCGCAGCCAGTTATCTGAATGCCACAGAAGAATGTGTGGTGTATGCCATTTCCAAAGAAGATGTTCAAAAGTCTTTTGAACATTCTCATGATTTAGAGCGTTTCGGCCGTTTATCAATGCAAGCTTCCTTCACCGAAATGTTTCGAAGAAATAACCACCTGAGAGTACTCTCAAATCAAGAGCGATACCTGAGGCTCCTCCAAAAAAGACCTGACCTATTTCAACGAGTGCCCCAATATTTGATAGCCTCTTATTTAGGTCTGACCCCAGTAGGCCTATCAAAAATCAGAAAACGATTAGCAAGCTCTTAATTTTTGGCGATACATCATCCAACCTTGTTTACCCTCCCCTCCTTCGGAGGGGTCGGGGGAGGACAGAGTGACAAGGGTGGTCTTTCAAAAAGAGAATTTCAACACTATTTTAACTCCCCTCCTTCGGAGGGGCTGGGGGAGAACTCCATTTATTAAACCAGTTTAATCAGAATTCGACAAATAATCCTTTATCTTGTTAGCAATAAAAAAATCATCAAAACTTCCTGAGTTATGGCAAAAGAATATGTGGATATTGACACCGTGAAATTCCTGTTAAATGACATTCATGATTTGGATAGTATTCTTAAAAAAGAACGTTTTCAAGAACACGATCAAGAGTCTTTAAACCTATTTTTAGACTCAGTCAAAGAATTTTCAGATCGTGAATTGTTTCCGTACCTTAAAGAGATGGATGAAAATCCTGCACACCACAAAGACGGTACGGTCTTCGTTCATAAACAGGTAGAAACGTATATGAAAAAAGGAGGTGAAATGGGACTCATCGCCGCACCCTTTGATTTTGAAGTGGGTGGCATGCAAATTCCCTTTATGGTACACACAGCCTCTACCTATATTCAAGAAACCGCAAACAACCAATTGCCTGGTTATGGTGGACTCACCCAAGGCTCGGCAGAACTGATTGTGCAATTCGCCAATGAAAAATTAAATTCCACTTATGTGCCCAAAATGCTTTCGGGCGAATGGGGGGGTACTATGTGCCTAACTGAGCCACAGGCAGGTAGCTCGTTATCTGATATTACTACAAAGGCAACGCCAACGGATCAGGATTACCATAAGATAAACGGACAAAAAATATTTATTTCAGGGGGTGATAATCAGTTTTCTGAAAATATTATTCATCTGGTGTTAGCGCGTATTGAAGGAGCCCCTTCAGGCACCAAAGGCATTTCTTTATTTGTAGTGCCAAAAAACAGGCCTGATGCTGACGGAAATTTGACAAAAAACGATGTGACCACAGTCGCCGATTTTCAGAAAATGGGGCAGCGAGGTTATTGTACCACACACTTAGGTTTTGGTGATGCCGATGATTGTCATGGTTGGCTTGTAGGCGAACCTCACCAAGGTTTGAAATATATGTTTCTGATGATGAACGGCGCCCGTATCGGTGTTGGGCGTGGTGCCGCAGCTATTGCTATGGCGGCCTATATGGCCTCTTTAGAATATGCCAATGAGCGTCCGCAGGGGCGTAAACTGACGAGTACAGGTAAAAAGAACCCTGATGATAGTCAGTGTCTTATTATTGAACATCCTGATGTGAGGCGAATGTTATTACTACAAAAAACGATTGTAGAAGGCTCTTTGAGTTTGGTTTTATTAGCGTCTAAATACCATGACTTGGTTGAATCTTCTAAAGACCCTACCGAAAAAGAAAAGTATCATTTGCTCTTAGAAATGCTTACGCCCATTGCGAAAACCTATCCCTCTGAGGCAGGTGCCGTAGCAGTTAATAATGGTGTGCAAGTACTCGGTGGTTACGGTTTTTGTTCTGATTTTATTCTCCAACAATATTATAGGGATATTCGCATTTTTGCCCTTTATGAAGGTACAACGGGTATTCAATCGCAAGATTTATTAGGGCGAAAAGTACCCATGGCAAATGGTAAGGGCGTAGAACTTTTATCTGCAGAAATCATGAAAGTTATCGGAGTTGCTTCTACGGATGATGAGCTTGGCCCATACGCAGCCAAATTAGGAAGCAAGCTAAAACGCACCCAAGAGGTAATAGCCTTCTTGATGCCTTATGCCCAAACGGGGAATTATGAAAGGTATCTATCGGATGCTAATTTGTTTATGGAATTCCTATCCCACATAATATTAGGTTGGTTGTGGTTAGATATGGCCACGCAGGCAAAAGCAAGTATAACAAAGGGAAATGGTAATTATTCGGAAGAATTTTATAAAAGCAAAATTCATGCAATGAAATTCTACTTCAAATATGAACTGCCAAAAACAACAGCTTTGGCCGAAACAATGATGAACCCTGAAGTATTGACCGTGAAAACCGATGAAGATGTGTTTTGTTAAGGGAGGGTAAACAGTAAACAGTTGTCAGTCAAAAGTAAAGTAATAAAAAAGAGAGTAGTAAACTGTTAGGTGTCAGACTGAG
>CAZEUV010000118.1:0-8959 GCA_964515285.1 uncultured Maribacter sp.
CGGTTCGCCAATTGTTGCTTGTTGCTTTTGGTGCAGTCAAGAATCACCTTGTCCATCATTTCACAGGTATACAATGAATTTTTCATTACCGGGGCGACATCGCCCAAACAATCTTCAAGGGTCTTGTAGTGTGTGACCACCATCGCAGAAAACTTGGGAGGCAAGTCTTCTAACTGAAGGGTAATCTCGGTGGTGAAAGCGAGCGTGCCTTCACTTCCGCTAAGCAATTTACATAGGTTGATATCCTTTTGAACGTCTCCGAATACATCATTTTTGAGCAATTCATCAACGGCATAGCCCGTATTTCTCCTATGGATGCTCTCTTTAGGAAACTCCTTATTTATTTCATTTTGTATATCACTGTTTGATAGTTCTTTATCTAAATTTTTATAAATGAACGCTTCAAGAGAATTTCCATAACGCTTGATATCAAATTCTTTGGCCGTAAGAGCCTTGAATTCCACTTCGTTGCCATCTGAAAGTACAGTTTTAAGAGAAACTACCTTGTCACGGGTAACACCATACTGTATTGATGTGGTTCCCGAAGAATTATTGCCGACCATACCCCCGATCATACATCGGTTCGAAGTTGAGGTATTGGGGCCTAAAAAGAGTCCGAAGGGTTCAAGGTACTGGTTCAGCTCATCACGAATAACACCAGGTTGAACCGTTACTTGTTTTTTTGCCTCGTTTAATTTAACGATCTCAGTAAAGTGTTTTGAAACGTCTACGACTATTCCTTCTCCAACACATTGCCCTGCCAAAGAAGTTCCTGCAGCTCTAGGAATTAGCCCCACCTTGTTCCTTGTTGCAAACCTGATCAGTTTTTTGACATCCTCAACTCCTTTAGGGTACGCCACTGCAAGGGGTATTTTTCGATATACCGAGGCATCTGTAGCGTACAGTGTTTTCGTAAGTGAATCCACTTTGAGCTCCCCTTCTAGGGTTGTTTTCAAGGCTAACAGTAAATTTTTATCCAAGTCGGAACAATTTTTAAGCGGCAAATCAAGTTTTCATTGCATGGGCAAAGATATGCAAACGCCCTTTTGTTAATGACAATTCAAACTAAAGAACTTATGAAAATCTTGAAATTGATAGTGTTTATCGCGTTTATTGCGGTTACCTCATTGGTGCAAGGTCAAGAAATCGCAAACCACGCTCTAGGCCTTAGATTAGGAGACAGCGATGGTTTTGGCGCTGAAATTTCTTATCAAAAATCTATTGGCCGTTATGGTCGGGCTGAATTAGATCTTGGTTACCGTGACAGTAGGGAGTATGATGCCGTCAAACTCACGGGCTTATATCAAAACGTCTTTGCGATTGGTGATATTTTCAATTGGTATTACGGTTTTGGCGCAGGCGCAGGCAGTGTTGATTTTGAACGGGTACCTGGCCTTGACAACCCAAATGTTGCTGTAGAACTTGACGGGGGGCTTTTCGTTTTTGCCGCGGCGGATATAGGTGTGGAATTAAATTTTGATATGCCTATACTCATATCATTGGATATCAGACCGGAAATAGGTCTATATGGCTATAAAAATTTTGATGATATATTCGATTTTGACGTAGCCCTTGGCATTCGTTATCAGTTTTGATTTCTTTATGGCAATGAAAAAGAATTCTGAAAAAAGTCCTTGACATTCAAATGTTAAGGACTTTTTTTATCTTCTATATATACCTACATTTGCGAACTCAAAAACCGCACAATGAAAAAAATTATTTTATCGCTATCTATTATACTCACTCTTATTGCATGTGATCAAAAGCCGGAGGGCTATACGATTCAGGGTCATCTAAGGGGAGATGTTGAAAATGGCACAAAAGTCTACTTAAGAAAACAGGGTGAAAACAGGCAGCCGGTCGACGTTGACACGGTAACCGTGGAAAACGGTCTGTTCACATTTAAGGGGGAAGCCAGCATTCCCGAATTACATTACATTTTTGTTGATAAACTTCAGGGCTATACGGCTATTGTACTCGAAAACGGTGAAATTGAACTAAACGCCCAAAAAGATAGTTTGGGTCTTGCAGAAATCGCAGGTACGCCCCAAAATGATTTTTTCGCGGATTATATTAAACAATCTCAGGCGGTTTCAAAAAGAGCCATGTCAATTCAAGAAGATCTGCAAAAAGCCAATATCGCTAAAGATGAAGCTACCATTGCATCTTTAGGCGATGAGATGAAAGATTTACAAGAAGAACATAAAAACTTTGAACTGAGCTATATTAAAGAGCATCCAAACGCCTTGATATCAGTTCTTCTTTTAGACAAGGCGATTGCCTCGCGACAGGTGCCCTACGAAGAAGTGCAAGGCATGTACGAAGCCATTTCTCCTGAAATGAAAGAAACGGGTGTTGCAAAGAAAGTGTCTGAACAGTTGAAGGGACTAAAAGAACGAGAGGAGAAAGGAAAAAGCACCGAGGTCGGCGTAAAGGCCCCTGATTTTACGGCACCTGGGGTAGATGGGCAACCATTGACCTTGGCCGATATGATGGGGAAAGTTACCCTCGTTGACTTTTGGGCAGCTTGGTGTAGACCTTGTCGTGCGGAAAACCCCAACGTGGTCGCTGTATATAAAAAATATCATGACAAGGGACTAAATGTTGTAGGGGTTTCTCTAGATAAAAAAGCTGAGGATTGGAAAAAAGCCATTAAGGACGACGGACTAACCTGGAATCATGTTTCACATGTTCAGTACTTTAACGACCCCATCGCAAAATTGTACAATGTTGATGCTATACCGGCAGCGTTCCTGTTAGATGAAAATGGTATAATCGTTGCTAAAAACCTCAGAGGAGCCGAGTTGGAAGAAAAAATAGCTGAACTTTTAAATTAATTAAGTCTCTAGATAATCGCTAAAAAAAGAGGTGATTCAAAATATAAAATTTTTTGAAACAATACCTTGAGGTATAGGCCCAAAAGCGTTTACCAAGTTAGAAACAAAAAAGGCCCTACTAGTTTTCCAGTAGGGCCTTTTCAATACTATTGTCTTTTTAGAATCGGCTTCTTACGTCTTCAAAATCACCTTTGACCACTGCGGTCTCTGACCTATTGACCCTACCAAAAATATTAACGACCGAGTCACTACCCACAAACTCAATGGTAGCACCATCTTCTAAGATTAAATCACCATAAATCGTTAGATTGCCCTCTACCCTGAAAGTAGCACCTTGCTTGACAACGATATTTTTTCTTTTATGGTTTCTACCAACAACAAGAATACCGTTCATTTCAAACAAAGCGTTTTCATTAATGTTTATGCGATTCGCTACTGTCCAAGAACCACATAGCAACAACTCGCCACTAACATCAATTCTGTTGAATCTTTTTGAGCCTTTGTAAGCAAGTACTTCGCCTGAATCAACAACTAGACGTGCGCGACCTGAGTAGACAGGGCTATTTGCACATTTTGTTGCCAAGCTCTCACTTGGTCTGTTCAATTTGATTATTTGCAAGCCTTTACTACCAGAGGCCGCAAAAATATAATCTCCTTTAGAAGCTACATAATTCACAGAAGCATCTAATTCGATAATACCCACTAAATCGGTATTGTCACCTTGCTCCTCAGACAAACAGAGTCCGGCACCACCATTGGCCATAAGAATGACATTGTCATTTATTGCAACAGCATTGGTTACGACATCTTGACTGTCTACCCCCTGAGGATTCACGAATATTGGAATATACTCTATCAGATTACCAGTGTTGGCATCATATACGCCAGCTCCATTTGAGCCTTCTGCTACAATGATGTTCTCACCAACAAAATCAAGTGTACGTTTTGTATTGACCCCAAAATCAGAATCAATGGCAATCTCTTTGGTGACCTCAAAATTTTGATTTAAGACTTTCACTCCGCTACTGGCGTCCAATACAGCAATCTTATCGTTCAATACGGCTACAGAGCGCAAATCGTCAAAAGAAACATCACTGATCATAGTAACGGTATTCTTATCATAAGAAGTCAAATAACCATTTCTACCACTGGTCACCATTATTTTATCAGAAGACAATACGATATCGGTCGCATTATACCCTTCTTGAAAACCGTAGGTGATATTATTGATATCAAACCTTCCGCCCGGAACGGGAATCTTAGCGATAAATGAATTTGAAGTTGCACGTACCGATGTTTCGGAATCAACACCTCCTACGGCATATACGTAACCATTTTCATATTTTATCGAATTGATATCTGCATTCGTATAGAACAATCTTGAAATGATTCGTGGTCTATTCGGATTTGCAACGTTTATAATGTCAATTGCACCCGCATAAGTATCCGCTACCGTATTATAGGCAACATAGGCATAATTGTCAACGACATGCACATGAGAAGCCGTCAGGTCGTTCGAACCTCTACGTGATGGAGGGTCGATTTGGGCGACCAACGTCAATGGGTAGTCACCAGCTTGTTCTTCTAAAGAATTTTTTGAAGATTTGCCCGAGGCACTACCTTCACCGAAGATATCAAGCACACCAGCCGTATCATAGTTGATGCTGCTTTCCAGTTTTGCCTCATTCTCTTCAAGGATAATATTATCTTGAAGTGTATCTTCAAATACCGTGGTTTCGTCACTACATGATACAAAAAATGCAGTAGCAATACATAATAGGGAAACTTTTTTCATCGTAAGTAGGTTTTTAATAATTAGATTTGGGTTCTAACGTAACGACAAAATTAAAATAAAGTATATGTTGCAGATCTCTTTATTCGTTGAACTGCAAAAAATTCGATGAAAGGGAGGTTTTCAGGTCTTTATCGGTGAAATAGGTTAAATTTTCCCCATTTTTTCCAATGCAAATAGTATAAGAATGGGTACGGCTAGCAAAATAACGATTAAGGTATCGCTAAAAAACAAATCGGGCTTAAGGAGTAGGGTGGTCACATAACCTCCGATCGCTCCTCCGAAGTGTGCGGTATGTCCTATATTACCAAGTCTTTTTTTCATTCCGTAAATGGAATACATTAAATAACCAATACCAATAACATAGGCAGGCAATGGGATAGGAATGAACATAATGCCCAATTGCATTTCAGGTCGCAAAAGAATCGCAGCATACAAAATACCCGTAACCGCCCCACTCGCCCCTACGGCACTATAGTAGGGTTCGTCTTTGTGAAACAACAAGGCAAGTAGACTACCTGCAATCAAACTGACAAAATAGATGCCGATAAATTTACCAGGACCAAACCAAGTGATGACCACATCGGCAAAAAAGTACAAGGTGAACATATTGAAGAACAAATGCGACAGGTCAACATGCAAAAAACCAGAGGTCAGCATACGCTCTTTTTGTCCTGCATTTATTGCCCCTACACCAAATTTGTATCGTTCAAAAAAAGAAGTGTCGCTAAAACCTTTTAAAGAAACCAAGACATTGATGGCCATTATGGCCATTGTTGCAAAGTGAATATTACCCATAGATCGATCAGTTATTTTGGTTTCAAATATAGTTATATTTGCCCTATAGTCTTTTGCATGCAACTACTTGTATTTATTTTGGTGTATCCTGCGCTTTGGTTGGTTTCAATACTTCCACATCGATTGTTCTATCTGTTATCGGATTTCTTTTTCTTTCTGGTCTACCATGTTATAGGCTATCGTAAAAAAGTGGTCTACGATAATCTGAAATTAGTATTCCCTGAAAAGAGCGAACAAGAAATATTGCGCATACGCCATGACTTCTTTGAGCATATGTGCGATATGTTCATGGAGATGGTCAAAACAATGAACCTCAGTAAAGAAGAGGTCAAAAAGCGCTATCGGGTGACCAATATTGAAGTGGTGCAAGAAATTGAAAAAGAAAAAAGCATCTTGATCGTATGTTCGCACTTTGCCAATTGGGAATGGAACGTCAGCATCAACAATTATGTACAATCAAAGGGATATGCCGTTTACCAAAAAATCGGAAATGCGTACTTTGATGCATGGATCAAGAAAGTAAGGGCAAGGTGGAACACCACCCTTATTACCCAACAAGAAACAGTAAAAACGGTAATCAGTAACAAACAAAAAGGAGTCATTGGTATGTTCGGAATGGTTAGCGACCAATCGCCCCAAGCCCGTCGTGCAAAATATTGGACGGAGTTCATGGGCATTAAAGTACCCGTATTCGATGGCGCAGAACTTATGGCCCGAAAATTAGATCTAGCCGTCGTTTTTTTGAAAGTCTCTAAAGTAAAAAGAGGATATTACAAGGCAGAATTCTTACCCATCACTACTTCTGGCAAGAACACGGAAAAAAATGAAATCACCGATCGGTTTCTACGGTTGACCGAGCAACAAATACGAGAAAAACCAGAGCATTATTTATGGACACATAAGCGATGGAAGCATCGCAATAGTGTTCCTGAAGAGTTTTTGTAGCCATTTTCAGCCTCAAAACTAGTTCCATGTTTGATGTTGTTTTGTAAAAACCTATATTTAAGGTTTTACGAAACAATATTTTAATTGGTTTAATGAGAAACAAATAAGCTTCGATGGAAATTCTTGATACAATTTATAATGAAATAGTCGGCTTTCTAGGAATCACCCAAGTATGGGAAATATTAAAAACCAGTGACTATAGTGCCTTTAAAACCTTTGATGGTATTGTTTCGTTGATTTACCCCATTATACCCTTACTTCTTATTCTTGAACTGATATTGGGGCTTATCTACAAAAAACCACATGCCAAGGTCTATAAGGTGAATTTTTTGATTTATCTCTTTAACCGTATTCTAGGCAGGTTCATAGCCATTGCCATGGTCACTTATATAATTGGTGCACTACAACCTTATGCGCCCTTTCAGGTTGGCATTACCTGGTATGGTCTCATCTATGGCTATATTATATGGGAATTCGGGCACTTTATCTACCATTATCTAGCGCATAAAGTACGTTTGTTCTGGTGCTTGCATTCAACACACCATGCGCCGGAAGACATGAACCTTTCGGTAACCCATGCCCATTTTTTTCTTGAAGGACCATATGCCGATACCATTCGCACTACTATCTGTATCATGCTTGGAGTAAAACCTGAACTCTTGTTCTTGATCATGTTTATAGACGGTACTTACGGGGCCTTTATACATATAGGGGAAAACCTGTTGAAAGATGCCAGATTAGGATTCTTGAACAAGATTATTCTCACCCCTTCACATCATCGTGTACACCACGCCCGAAACCCTTTGTATATTGATACCAATTTTTGCAACCTTCTAAACATTTGGGACAAGGTTTTTGGTACTTTTCAAGACGAGCAATATGACATTGACATCGAATATGGCATCACCCGAAAAATAGACTCCGGCAGCTTTATAGATGTTTATTTTGGAGAAATTATAGTTCTTGCTAAAGATGTTTTTAACGCCCCTGGTATCAAGGACAAATTGCTATATTTAGTAATGCCCCCGGGTTGGAGCCATACTGGTGAGCACCAGACTGCAAAAATCGTTCGAGATGCTTATATAAAAACTAACACCTAATCGCCTAGTGTTCAATGATTATAGCTTAGCTACTTCTTTGATCTCATCAATAACATTTTCGGCCAAGCCATCTGCTTCCGATTGGCTTTTCGCCTCGGTATAGATACGAATGATAGGCTCTGTATTTGATTTTCTCAAATGTACCCAATTCTCTGCAAAATCGATTTTCACTCCGTCTATCGTAGAAATATCTTCATTTTGGTATTTTTCTGCCATGGCTTTTAAAATTCCATCCACATCAAGACCCGGTGTCAATTGTATCTTCTTTTTGCTCATGTAATATGAAGGGTAACTTGCCCTAAGTTCGGCAACCGTACCGCCTTTTTCGGCCATCAACATCAAGAACAGGGCCGTACCCACCAAAGAATCACGGCCGTAATGGCTTTCAGGATAAATAATGCCCCCATTGCCCTCACCACCAATAATCGCATTGTTGGCCTTCATTTTCGTGACCACGTTCACTTCGCCTACCGCTGAAGCTTCGTAAGTACCACCGTGTTTTTCGGTAATATCGCGCAACGCCCGTGAAGAAGATAGGTTCGAGACCGTACTCCCCTTTGTTTTCCCCAAAACATAATCGGCACAGGCTACCAAGGTATACTCTTCACCGAACATTTCACCATCGTCACTGATAAAGGCCAAACGATCCACATCAGGATCTACTACAATACCGAAATCGGCCTTCTCTTTGATGACCAATTCACAGATGTCGCCCAAATGTTCTTTTAAGGGCTCGGGGTTATGCGGAAAATGCCCCGTAGGGTCACAATACAACTCGATTACTTCGACACCCAGTTCCTTCAATAATTTCGGAATGGCTATGCCCCCAGTGGAATTCACACCGTCAACGACCACTTTGAACTTGGCCTTTCGAATGGTATCGGCATCTACAAGTGATAAATTCAAAACCTCATCAATATGAATATCGATATAAGTATCGTTTTTTGTAATACTTCCTAAATCATCAACTTCACAGAACGTGAAATCTTCCTTTTCAGCAATTTCTAAAATCAGAGCTCCCTCGGCGGCATTCAAGAACTCGCCCTTTTCGTTCAACAGTTTCAAGGCGTTCCATTGTTTTGGGTTATGACTGGCGGTTATAATAATTCCTCCATCGGCCTTCTCCATAGGCACGGCTATTTCAACCGTAGGGGTGGTAGAAAGATCCAAGTCGATGATATCGATACCGAGTCCCATTAAAGTGAAAACCACTAGATTCTGGATCATTTCACCTGACAAACGGGCATCACGGCCAATGACCACGGTCAATTTATCTTTCTTCGAATATTCTTTTAGCCAAATGCCATAGGCAGCTGCGAATTTTACTGCATCCAGCGGTGTTAAGTTATCGCCTGGTCGTCCGCCAATGGTTCCTCGTATTCCTGAAATTGATTTGATCAGTGTCATAGTATTCGAAAAGTTTTTGCAAATATAAACGAGTTCTTGTAGAACCTATTGTCCTTAGCCGTAAATTCGGTATTATTGTT
>CAZEUV010000119.1:0-8846 GCA_964515285.1 uncultured Maribacter sp.
GATATACGCTTTGGATAATCAACCCTTTAAAAACCATTAATGCTCAACCTTTCTGTAATTCTAGAAGCCAGTGCCAAAAAACATCCTGAAAAAGATGCGTTTATCTTTATGGATAATGGAATAACTTTTGCCCAGCTTGATTCAGCTGCCAATCAAATAGCAAACGGACTACAATCCATAGGAATAATAGCTGGCGATAAAGTGGCTTTGAGCTGTTTGAACCTGCCCTATTTCCCCATGGTCTATTTCGGAATTTTAAAGGCAGGGGCAAGTATAGTTCCCCTAAGTGTACTTTTAAAGAGAAATGAGGTCGAGTACCATTTAACCAACTCTGATGCCAAGGCTTATTTTTGTTTTACGGGTACGCCAGAACTACCCATGGGCGAAGAAGGCTATGCCGGTTTTCAAAAAGCAGATCTTTGCGAAAATTTTTTTATGATTACCCCCAAACCTTCAGATCCTTCACCTATTTCTGAAACAAAAACCCTAGCTACTTTAATGACAGGGCAGTCTACCGACTTTACTACGGCACCTACGAATGCCGAAGACACGGCTGTCATTATATATACCTCAGGTACAACAGGGCAACCAAAGGGCGCAGAACTCACACATTCAAATCTTTTACAAAATGCCATTCTATCACATGATCTTTTTAATCTGGTGAAAGAAGACAAACTATTGACCGTACTGCCCTTGTTTCATATTTTCGCGATGACCTGCCAAATGAATGCTGGTATTTACAAGGGGGCAACTCAAATTTTATTGCCAAAATTTGACGCAGAAGCTGTTTTCGGACTGATGCACAAGCATAAAATCACTGTCTTTGCCGGTGTGCCTACCATGTATTGGGGCCTATTGGCCTATAAGAAAGAAATACCCCATTTAGAATCGATTATCGATACCCTCAGAATCTGCCTCTCTGGTGGGGCCTCATTGCCCATAAAAGTTCTGGAAGGTTTTGAGGAAAAGCTCAAAGTTCTCGTTTTAGAGGGTTATGGCATGTCAGAAGGCTCGCCAGTAGTAACCTTCAATCAATTGGATCTAGGCAGAAAACCGGGAAGCATTGGCAAACCGGTATGGGGTGTGGAAGTGAAGCTGATAGATGAAAACGACAAGGAAGTTCCTACAGGAGAAAAAGGGGAATTGCTCTACCGCGGCCACAATGTAATGAAAGGGTATTATAAAAACCCCGAAGCAAACCAAAAGACCCTAAAAGGAGGATGGATGCACTCTGGCGATGTCGCCATACAAGACGAAGAAGGCTTTTTCTTTATCGTTGACCGAACGAAAGATATGATTATCAGGGGCGGCTTGAATATTTACCCCAAAGAAGTCGAAGAGGTGATGATGAACCATGAGGCCGTTTCGCTAGTTGCCGTAGTAGGTGTACCCGATGAAAAAAGTGGGGAAGAAATAAAAGCCCATGTTGTTTTAAAAGAAGGAAAAACATTAACCGATGACGAACTTATGAAATGGACAAAAGAACGTATTGCTGCTTATAAATACCCCCGAATAATTGAATTTATGAGTGCCCTGCCTATGAGTGCCACAGGTAAAATCTTGAAGAAAGAACTTCGGAAATCAAACGCTTAATCGTTCACTGAAATTTGAACGGTAAATACTTTTTCTTTTTTCCGTAGGTATTGAAACCCATCATGCAGATTTTTTGGTTTCACGGCATAGGGGTAAAACGTAATAGGTTCGATACACAGCATGTTGTTCACTTCCGTCCATAACATGAAATTTTCAAAACCCTTGGTTTTTATACGAAGTTCATTTTTATCTTTTAAAACAATTTCTTCACAATCAGCTAATTGATATGCCTTGCTACCTACGGTAAGAATATCACTAAGTACGATGGCCTTTTGACCGGCAATGACGATCGGGTTTTTGGTGACCAAACTAAATGCGGGGTGGTAACCCAACATAAAAGGCATATCAATATCACCTGATACGGTAAACGTAATCTCAAGATGGTCAGGAGTCAGTTCGAACTTCTTTTCAAATTCAAAATCGTAGGTCCAATACAAAAACTGTTTATTTGATTTTTTGGGATATTTTGAATTCTCGATCGAGGTTCGCGCCACATAGGTCTTTTTATATACAGCAGCGGTATCGGTTTGGGCAATCAATTCGTACTCCAATTCGCGTAATAATCCATGTTGGTCTTGAACGGCTATATCCCTTGGTGTTTGAACTTGAAAATCCGCCTCGGCCGTAGGCCCAATAATCGGAAACATTTCAGTATCTGAATTGCACCATCCCTGACTTCCCTTTTGATGAATATACTGGTGACTCTCTACTTGATAGCCCACCAATTCACCTGCTTCAATTTTTAAGATTTGGTTTGACCGTTTTAATTCTATCATCCTTTAAAAAATAGTATCTGAAAAATAAAAAAACTAAAGCCCGTTTATGCCATCATCCAACCAACTGGTACGATCAGAGATCCAGTTTTTTATATACCCTATTTCGTCATCATAGCTATCGCCCACAAAAATATTGGGCCAAACATGAACACCCAAAACACTCCAAGTCTCAAAATTTGTTTCGATTGCTCCTGCCTTGTTCATTAAATCGGTATACCCATCGATCTTACCAAGAATCGAAGCATCTGAAAGAGTACTGGCCCTTAATGTAGCCCATCGTTCTTGCAAGCGTGAAACGAAAGCGGAATCTTCAAGCAATCTCTCCCACCAAAAGGGTATGATAAGGGTGTTATACGATTCGCATCTTTCGTTGAATTTATAAGCCCATACATTGGTGTCTGCACCACTGCAAAAGTCTACATTACCGAAAGCCAAGTTAAAATCCCAGATAGGACCCATTTTCAATTTATCGTTTTTATCCTTGTGCATATAGGTGCTGATACGATATCCGTCTACGTTGTTCGACAACTCGTTCAAAATAAAAAAGTCTATAAAACTGTCCACATCCATATAGGCGGCATAACCGTTGACAGGATCCGTAAAATTATCAGATGCCAAAGCAGTTTCGAAATTATTAATATAGGTAGCGATATAATCTTTTTGCTCAGGGGTTATTTTACTTAATTTTGGGTAATTGTAAATAAACCGAATCTCTTGACCCTTGGAGCCACCTAATGGAGCATACTGAGAAGCAAAGGAATTTTGCTCATCGACGCCTTTGTCGATCTTTAGAATATACCCACCTGTAAGGTCTTCACCACTGTTCTCGTCGTCTTTCAATTTGTTGATATCAATTCGATTTTTATCACGTTTCAACTTCTCCATAAAAACATACACGCCACTATAGGCTTCATTGATGTTCAATTCGACCAATTGAGTGCGACTCGCATACATACCCATATCACGAGACAGGTCGTAATTCAACATATTTCGGATAAGGGATTTATCACTATAAGGCCCATGCAGGATCCAATCTTCTTCTTCCGGAAACCCTAATAGGGAAACATCAGTGTCATTACCATCGGCATCTCTTGTTTCAAGGCTGAATGATTTTTTGGGAAACATCTGCGAAGTAGACCCCCTGATCTCAATGCCTATTCTACCCTCATATGTAACCGTACCTTTCTCGGTCAATATCATTTGGGCATCGATCTTGGGCTCATTGATTATTTCCGCCCCGTTATCGGTAGTTATCGAAAACAACGGGAGTTTGTCTTCCGCAGCTATTTCCTGTTCTTCTTGTTGCTCTTCTTCTGATGTTCGTACAACATTATCGTCACTACTACAGGTGCTGATGGTTATCAGTAAAACAACGAAAAACAGGCCTTTATAGACCAAAATTCGAAACGGGGTTTTCTTTTTTGACATAAATTCAATTATTTTAACTATTGGCATAAAAAGCCTTGCTACAATTATAGTCCGTCTATGGCATTGTCCATCCAAATGGTGCGGTCAGAGATCCAGCTCTTTAAATACCCTATTTCATCGCCATAGCTATCGCCTACAAAATTATTGGGCCAAACATAGATGCCCAAAACACTCCAAGTCTCATAATTTGTTTTGCTCGCTCCGGCCTTGTCCATGACGGCAACATACCCATCGATCTTACTAAGAATCGCCGAATCTGATAGCGTACCGCCCCGCAATGCGGACCATCTTTCTTGTAAACGAGAAACAAATGCAGGATCGGTCAACAAACGATCCCACCAAAAAGGCACACTAAAATTGTCTTCAGGGCATCTTTCATTGAATTTATAGGCCCATACGTTGGTTTCGCCACCACTGCAATAGTCTGCGTTGCCGAAGGCGAGGTTAAAATCCCAAATTGGGCCCATTTTCAGTTTTTCATTTTTATCCTTGTGCATATAGGTACTGATACGGTATCCGTCAACGTTGTTTGACAATTCGTTCAAAATGAAGAAATCGATAAAACTATCCATATCAGCATAAGCGGTATAACCACTGACTGGATCCGTAAAATCATCAGATGCCAAAGCAGTTTCAAAATCATTGATATAGGTAGCGATATAATCTTTTTGCTCGGGGGTTATTTTATTCGCTTTAGGGTAGGTGTATATGAAACGCACCTCTTGACTTTCAGTGCCGATCGAAGAACCATACGTTGATATAAAAGAATTCTGATCATCATACCCCTTATCTATCTTTAAAATATAACCACCGGTAAGGTCTTCACCGCTGTTCTCATCATCTTTTAATTTATTAATATCTATACGTTCTTTGTCACGTTTTAATTTTTCCATAAAAACATAGACACCGCCGAAACTACCATTGATATCCAATTCAACTAAATGACTGCGACTGGCATACCTGTTCATTTCTCTGGATAGGTCATAAATCAACAAATTTCTTACCAGCGATTTATCGCTATAAGGCCCATGTAGAATCCAATCTTCTTCTTCAGGAAGTCCTAAAAGGGAAACATCGGTATCATTATTATCGGCATCACGTGTTTCAAAGCCAAAAGATTTTTTAGGAAAAGACTGTGAGGAAGATCCTCTAATCTCAATGCCTATTTTACCATCAAATGAAACCGTACCTTTCTCATTAATGATCATTTGGGCATTGACTTTGGGTTCGTCAACAATTTCGGAACCGTTTTCGGTAGTTATCGAAAATAACGGGAGTTTGTCTTCCGCTGCTATTTCCTGTTCTTCTTGTTGCTCTTCTTCAGGTATCGGCACAACATTATCGTCACTACTACAGGCGCTGATGGCTATCAGCAAAACAATGAAAAACAGGCCTTTATAGACCAAAATTCGAAACGGGGATTTCTTTTTTGACATAATTCAATTTTTTTTCAAGATACTGAAATTATTCTAAAAAGCCCTTTTCGCGCATCCAATCGTCATTGAACATTTTACCTACATAGCGACTACCATGATCATGAAAGAGCACCACTACCACATCGTCTTTCGTGAAATGTTCTTTTAGTTGCAGCACGCCTTTTATAGCCGCCCCAGCCGAATTGCCCAAGAACATCGCTTCTTCTTTGGCCAATCGCTGTGTGTATACCGCAGCATCTTTATCGGTTACCTTGGTAAAACCATCGATGACCTTAAAATTGACATTCTCGGGCAAGATATCCTCGCCAATGCCCTCGGTGAGATAGGGGTATATTTCATCTTCATCAAAAATTCCTGTTTCATGGTACTTTTTGAAAACCGATCCATAGGTGTCCACTCCCCAAATTTTGATATCGGGGTTTTTCTCTTTCAGATAGGATCCCACGCCCGAAATTGTACCACCCGTACCTACACCAACCACGAAATGAGTGATTTTTCCCTCGGTCTTCTCCCAAATTTCAGGGCCGGTACTCAAATAGTGGGCCTTGGCATTTGAGGGGTTGTCATACTGGTTCACATACCAAGAATTCGGTATTTCGGCGGCCAAGCGTCTCGCGGTCGAATAATAACTTCTAGGGTCTTCAGGGGCTACATCGGTTGGGCAAATATGTACTTTACTGCCCATAGCACGTAGTATATCGGCCTTTTCTTTTGACTGCTTGTCGCTGATTACGCAAATAAGCTTATAGCCTTTTATAACGGCAACCAATGCTAGACCCATACCTGTATTGCCCGATGTACCTTCTATAATCGTACCCCCTGGTTTTAAAACACCTGAGGCCTCGGCATCTTCGACCATCTGCAGTGCCATTCGGTCCTTCACCGAGTTGCCCGGGTTAAAAGTCTCGTATTTGGCGAGCACCAAACAGGGCAGATCCGCAGTGAGTTTATTCAACTTTACCAAGGGCGTATTACCAATTGTTTCCAGTATATTATTTGCGTATTTCATAGGTGAGTAAAGATAGTATTTACATTGCTGCTTTGGAAGATAGTAAGGGGATAGGTTCTCTGTAATACATATTCCCGTTAATTTAAACGAAGGGTCACTTTTATCAAACTTAAGTGTCACTCAAACTTGATGGCCTTTACAGGGGTAATCTTAGTAATGATATACGAAGGAAGTAATAACATCAACAAGCAAAGAATCAATACACCTATATTCAATATAAGAATCGTGGGCACATCGATCTGCACCGGTATATAATCAATGTAATACTCTTTGGGGTTCGGAAACTTAAAGACCTTGAACCTGTTTTGTACCCATATCGTACCCAAACCAATGAGGTTGCCCCAAAAAAGGCCAATACCGATCAAGTAAACAGCATTGTAGAGAAAAACCTTTCGTATGCTCCAATTGGCAGCACCCAAGGCTTTCAAAATACCGATCATTTGGGTACGCTCTAAAATAAGGACCAAGAGCGCCGTAATCATGTTGATACCACCAACGATCACCATAATACCAATGATAAGTGCGATGTTAAAATCGAAAAGGCCGATCCATTCGAATATCTTGCCATATTTGCTTATGATAGTCTGCGTATCAAGGGTAGACAGGGTTTGCCCGTAAATTTCTTTACTCTTTTGGTTGATATCATCAAAGTTGTTCAAGAACACTTCAAAATTGCCTACCTGATCTTCCTCCCATTTGTTCATTCGCTGAATATGGCGAATGTTTACAAAAACATATTTTTCATCAAGCTCCTCAAAACCACTATCGTAAATACCTACGATTTTGAACTTGCGCTGATTGGGTTTTTGATCGGGACTGTCATCCTTAAAGAAAAAGACGAAAAAAGAATCACCGATCTTCAATTGCAACCTATTGGCCATAAGCCGTGACATAAGTACCTCATCGTTCAGGTCTGCCTTATAGTTGGGTAATTGCCCACCTACTATATATTCTTTGAAAACCTGCCAATTGAAATCAGCACCCACACCTTTGGCAATGACGCCCTCAAAAGTTTCTTCGGTTCGTATTACACCGGCCTTTGTGGCAACCGCCTGTATATGTGATATGCCTTCTACGGACTTGAATTCAGGATAAAAATCTTGATTTAGGGAAACAGGTACAACAGAAACCTCTGAATTATTATTGTCGTAGTTGTAAATTTGAATGTGACCGTTAAAAGCGGTAACTTTTTCACGTATTTTATGCTTTAGACCCTGACCAGTGGCAATGGCGATGAGCATCATAAAAATACCCAATGCGATAGCGGAAATTGCTATTTTTATTATTGGCGCAGAAATGCTAATTTTATGCTCCGCACCAACAATGAGCCTCTTGGCCAAAAAATATTCTAAATTCAACCTATGACGTTTTTACTTAACTTCAAAAATACTGTTTTCATTTGGTTTTTTATTGTATCAGCCTGTGGAAACCAACCTAAAATCGAGAAAAAAGCAGATGATAAAATTGACGTGGCAAAAGATAGTGTTTATGTAAAACCAACAATAGTAGCTGCTAACCGTACCAAAGTGTACCTGCCACTTCTTCAAGAAAAAACCGTTGGTATCGTAGCCAATCAAACGAGTGTTGTTTTTACCGCCACCCATTATACCCACCTTGTCGATACACTTATTTCCTTAAAAGTAAACGTAAAAAAAGTATTCGCACCCGAACACGGTTTTCGCGGCCGGGCAGATGCCGGGGAAAAAGTAAAAGATGGCAGCGATACCAAAACAGGACTCCCCTTGATTTCGCTCTATGGAAAAAATAGAAAGCCCTCAAAAGAACAGTTGAGCGGTTTGGATGTCGTGCTCTTTGATATTCAAGATGTAGGCGTACGCTTTTACACCTATATCGCCACCCTGCAATTGGTCATGGAGGCCTGTGCCGAAAATAACATACCCATCATTGTTTTGGACCGGCCAAACCCTAACGGACATTATATTGATGGCCCAACAATGGAAGCAAAACACACAGGTTTTCTGGGTATGACGCAAATACCCTTGGTTTATGGCATGACCATTGGCGAATACGCCAAAATGATCAATGGTGAACAATGGCTGAAAGACGGAAAAAAAGCCGATTTGACCGTTATCACTCTAGAAAATTGGACACATAAAACTGAATATAACCTACCTATACGGCCTTCCCCCAATCTTCCTACCGATGTCTCTATAAACCTGTACCCAAGTCTCGGTTTATTTGAAGGAACGAACATCAATGCAGGTAGGGGCACCGAGTTTCAGTTTCAACGGTACGGCGCCTCTTTTTTAGACAGTACCCAGTATAATTTCAACTATACACCCAAACCAAATTTTGGCTCTAAAACCCCCAAGGAAAAAGGGAAACTATGCTATGGAAAAGCCTTATCGGAAATTGCAAAAATGAACGAGGTCTCTCTGAGTTGGCTTATTGATGCCTATAAAAATGCCAATGATAGCACTTTGGTCTTCAATACAAAAGGGTTTACAAAACATGCGGGCACCAAAAAGCTGCAACAACAAATCGAATCAGGACTTACGGAAGGGGATATCAAAGCAACTTGGCAAGATGATTTGGATAAATTTAAAAAGGTTCGGGCTAGGTATTTGCTGTACCTTTAAGAGG
>CAZEUV010000120.1:0-8832 GCA_964515285.1 uncultured Maribacter sp.
ATCTAGGGGGTATGAACGTACTGATCGAAAAGAAAACGGGTAAACTCATCGGCCAGTGCGGTCTTTTAATTCAAACCGTAGACGGAATCGAGGAATTGGAAATAGGATATTCGATCCTTCCCCAATATTGGAAAAAGGGATTTGCCACCGAGGCCGCTACCAAATGCAAGGCCCATGCCTTCAAAAACCGCTTGGCAGAATCAGTAATCTCTATTATTCATATAGATAATAGCGCCTCACAAAAGGTCGCCGATAATATAGGTATGCAAGTATCGAAAACTACCTCCTATCACAATAACCCTGTTGATATTTTTAGTATAAAACTATGAGCGGGCATTGGGCGATTTTCATTGACAACAATTCGAATAAAAGCGGTTTTATCAATGCGCTTTTAAAGGGCATGCCCCCCCGAGGTTTTGAAAACCTTACAGGTCTTAAAGGGGCTTTGTTCTCTAAATCGGCGCTAGAACGCTTGGCCGACGAGGAAGACCGCCATGATATAAAAATCATTGCCCCAAATCACGAACAATCACTGCGGTCTATGTCTAGCGGTGAGCAAAAAAAAGCACTCCTACGGCATTTACTGAATGGTAATCTTGATTATATAATACTCGATAATCCTTTTGATAATTTAGATACCGCTTCGCAAAAGAGGTTGATCGAGACTTTGAAAAATAAAGCCAAACATATACTATTCGTACAACTCGTTGGTCGAAAGACCGATCTTCTACCTTTTATAACCCATTATGCTCGGCTTGAAAAAGAAAAGTTGTTAGTACACAATGACCTGAAAGAGATTTTCGGTTTAAAAGATAAACTTCTTTTTACGGGAGAGATTCCCTTACCATTGCACGTCAGTGAATATAATGACGATATCTTGATCCATCTAAATAGTATAAATGTCCGTTTTGGAAATAAAGCAGTACTTCAAAATATCCATTGGAAAATCAAAAAAGGGGAATTTTGGCAACTTATCGGTAAAAACGGAAGCGGAAAAACCACCTTGCTCTCTATGCTTACGGGAGAAAACCCCAAGGGATACGGACAAGAGCTCTTTTTGTTCGGAAAAAAGAAAGGCAGTGGCGAGAGCATTTGGGATATCAAAAAGAAAATAGGCTACTCCACCCCATCAATGACCGATAAGTTCATAGGGTACCACAGTATTGAGAATATGCTCATATCAGGTCTCAACGATTCTATCGGGCTTTATGTACGACCTACTGAAGCCCAGTTACGTTTAGCGAAAGCGTGGTTGATCGTCATTGGTATGTGGAAGATTAAAAATGCCTGTTTTCATGATCTGTCAATGGGACAAAAACGTCTTGTTATGACCGTTCGTGCCATGATCAAACATCCTTTATTGCTTATTTTGGATGAACCTACTGCCGGACTCGATGATGCATCGGCACAGTTACTGGTAACCTTGGTCAATAAAATCTCAAAAGAAAGTAGTACGGCAATCATCTTTGTATCGCACAGAAAAGAACCAGGTCTGACCCCTGATTATATATACGAGCTTCAAATGAGCGAAGAGGGCGCTGTAGGGGCCATAAAATAAAAGAGCCGCAATCGTGCGGCCCTTTTTTATAATCTACATTTTGATAGAATTTTATTCTACTTCTTCATTACCGCTTTTCAAGCTCTTCTTCAAAAAATCGAACATAATCGGTGTTGCAATGAACAAAGATGAATAGGTACCTACCATAACACCTACGATCATGGCGAACATAAAGCCCCTCAATGAATCACCCCCGAAAACGAAGATGGCCAATAACACCACCAAGGTGGTAAGCGAAGTGTTCAAGGTTCTGCTCAATGTACTGTTCAAGGCAAGATCTACGTTTTCACCTGATCGCCACCCTTTATTATCAACAATCTCACGAATACGGTCGAATACCACCACAGTATCGTTCAATGAATACCCGATTACGGTAAGAATGGCGGCTATGAAAGCCTGATCAATTTCCATGTTAAAAGGCATGATCGTTCCGAAAATAGAGAAAATACCCAATACGATCAATACATCGTGGAACACTGCTATTACAGCACCCAAAGAAAACTGCCATTTACGAAAACGCAAAAGAATATACAGGAATACCACAAACAAGGATCCAATTATGGCTAAAAAAGCATTCTTCTTGATATCATCGGCGATGGTAGGGCCAACTTTCACAGACTTCATAATACCAATCGATTTCTCATCGCTTCCCACAAGAAAATCAGCCTTACTGGTGTCTGAAGGTAAATATTTCTGTAGCGAGGTATACAGCTTGTCTTGAATCTCTTGGTCTACTTCAATACCCTCTACATCTACCTTATAGGGAGTAGTGATCTTGATTTGATTTGCCTCACCAAAGGTCTTCACCTTGGTACCGCTACCAAAAACAGTATTGAGTTCTGAGGCTATTTCAGAAGGATTCACCTCTTTGTCAAAACGCACTTGGTATGAACGTCCGCCCACAAAATCGACACCCTGTTGCAACCCTGGCCCCATTAACAAAGAGAACAGTCCTACACCCACTAAAATAGCCGATAATACATAGGCTATTTTTCTTTTTGACAAGAAATTGATGTTGATGTTCTGAAATAGATTTTTGGTCATGGCCGTAGAGAAGTCCAATCGTCTGTTCTTACCACTAATATACCAATCAACCAATAATCGTGTAATGAATATCGCTGTGAACAATGAGGTTAGAATACCTATTAAAAGTGTGGTTGCAAAACCTTTGATCGGCCCTGACCCAAATAAGAATAAAATCAGTGCCGTAAGACCGGTGGTAATATTGGCATCTAAAATAGAGGATAGCGCATTGCTAAACCCATCGGCGACGGCTTGGCTTTTTCCTTTTCCTTTTGCAAGTTCTTCTTTTATACGTTCAAAAATAAGCACGTTGGCATCGACCGACATACCAATGGTCAATACGATACCTGCGATACCTGGCAAGGTCAAAACAGCGTTCAAACTGGTCAATACCCCAAAGATCAAAAGAATGTTCAACAGCAGGGCAATGTCAGCAAAAATACCTGCCTTACCGTAATAGAAGACCATCCAAAGCAATACTATGGCCATGGCAATCGCAAAAGACATAAAACCACTGTCAATCGCTTCTTGACCCAAAGAAGGCCCAACTACGTTTGAATGTATGATTTCAGCTCTGGCAGGCAATTTACCTGCCCGTAGTACATTCGAAATATCCTTCGTTTCGGTAACCGTGAAGGTACCCGTAATTTCTGTTCCACCACCTGAGATACCGCCAACTACTGAACAGCCCGGTGCCGTATATACCTTATTATCTAAAACCACGGCAATACCCGTATTGTTCACATTCGCATCACTAGTGAGTTTTTGCCAATCTTTAGCACCCCTAGAGTTCATACTCATGCTGATGGCCGGTTTACTGAACTGATCAAAGGTATCTCGTGCATCACTGACCACATCACCACTGATTCGCGGTATGCCATCTCGATTTGATTTTAAGGCGTACAGCTCTACAATCTCGGCATCTTCAGTAGACGGACGTTCCCAAACAAATTTCACAAACTGAACACTGGCCGGAAGCAAGCGACGAATTTCGGGCATTCTAAGGTATTGGCCCATGGTTGCCGTATCTTTGACAGCAACACTGATCATGGCATAACTACCGCGATTCGCAGGAATAAGCAAATCGAACAAGGGGTTTACCTGAGCGGCAATATCCAACGAATCGGCCTTTACATCTGACAACAACGAATCTATTTCTGATTCTTGCTTTACCTCTTCTTCAACTTCAGGTGAATCGATAAGTGTCTTTAATTTCTCGTTGGCAGCAATCAAAAATGTATTCAAATCAGGATTGTTTTGCTCGTAGGTCTCCCAAAACTCCAATTGCGCTGTGCTCGATAACAGATCTTGAGCTCGAGCTATATCTCGTGCACCCGGCAACTCTACCAAAATACGACCTGAATTGCCCTCTCTTTGAATGTTTGGTTGGGTCACCCCAAAACCATCAATACGTTCGCGAAGTACTTCAAAAGCAGAAATAATCGATTCATCGATTTTTGTTCTGATAATGGGCTTTACCTCATCATCGCTCATTTCAAAATTAATCTGATCGCTCAAACCTTTGTTGGCGAAAATATCAGGTGATGCCAATTTTGTATCTCCTTTTATCTTATCAAAAGCTTCAAAAAACAAATCTATATAAGTACCATCACTATTTTTAGAAGCTACATCGGCATCTGCCAAGGCCTTATTGAATACAGGGCTCTTGGTATTGTTAGCCAAACCTTTTAGAATATCCTTTACCGATATTTGCAGGGTAACGTTGATGCCCCCTTTAAGGTCAAGCCCCTTATTGAGTTCTTTTTTCTTGGCCTCATCGTAATTAGTAAACCCTAAAATAGTGTTGGATCCGATGGAGTCTAAATAACTGGCCTCCAACACCTCTCTTTTGGCAAGGTAACCGTCTTCTGATGTTGATATTAAATCTTCGGCATAAACTTTCGCCTTGCTCTCAACATTATTGGTGATAAAAGTATAGGATAGTTGATAGATACTCACTAACCCAAACAAGAAAGCAAAAAGCTTTATAAGTCCTTTATTTTGCATTGATTATGATATTTTTCGATGGTTTTTGTAACAGCCTGCAAATATATGATTTTCCTACAGGATTTGACAATAATATTTATGGGAATTGCAAAAACGATATCATGCCTCAAAGAAAATCGGTCTTTTAGAGGGAGAGCGAAAAACTATTGCCCATATAGATCATAATAAGGCAAATCGGTATTTAGGATGGATTATCCCATAAAAAAATCCGTCACCAGATATTCCTATGAGACGGATTAATTTTTTATTTAACGTAGTAAATTACAACTCCAACAAACCATTGGTCTTGGTTACACCCGCCGCACTTTCTTGCATTTTGGTCTTCTCGGCATCGCTTAACGGAATATCTACGATCTTCTCAATACCGTTCTTGCCCAAAATCACGGGAACACCAATGCAGATATCGTTCAAATCATACTCCCCTTCTAAAAGTGTGGAACAGGGAAACATTTTCTTTTGATCACATGCTATTGCCTGTACCAAAGCCGAAACAGCGGCTCCGGGCGCGTACCATGCACTGGTGCCCAAAAGACCGGTCAATGTCGCACCACCGACCTTGGTATCGGCCGAGACCTGTGCTAACCTTTCAGCAGACAAGAATTCAGAAACCCGAATGCTATTTCTTGTTGCATGTGAAATAAGTGGTACCATGCCTTTATCACTATGGCCACCAATGACCATACCATCTACATCTGAAATAGGGGCTTTCATGGCTTCCGCCAATCGGTATTTAAAGCGTGCGCTGTCAAGGGCACCGCCCATGCCTATAATTCTGTTCTTGGGCAGGTTTGTTGTTTTGTGTACCAAATAAGCCATAGTATCCATAGGGTTACTGACCACGATCAAGATGACGTTCGGCGAATGTTCGATCAAACTCGAAGAAACCGTTTTCACGATACCGGCATTGATACCAATCAATTCTTCTCGGGTCATGCCCGGTTTTCTCGGAATACCGGAAGTTATCACGGCAATATCGCTTCCTGCGGTTTTTGAATAGTCATTCGTGATTCCCGTGATCTTAGTATCAAAACCATTTAAAGAGGCGGTCTGCATCAGATCCATTGCCTTGCCTTCGGCATAGCCCTCTTTGATATCCAATAAAACGACTTCGGATGCAAAATTTTTAATGGCAATGTATTCTGCGCAACTTGCGCCAACGGCTCCTGCACCTACTACGGTAACTTTCATATATATAAATTTTATAAGTTGATTTCAGTGTATTGCAAAAATACGAATTCCGTAAAGAAAAATCTCGATGAAATGCACTTTAATATTCTCTAAAAGCCTTTTAAAACACTCGATGAAATACACTGATTGTTAAAAAAAAGAACACTTCAACGAAGAAAAACGTAATAACGTGCCATACGTCGAATTTTAGCAATACCAAGAGAATAATCAACGTTCTCGATATCAGTAAAACCCCCAAATCAAAAATACCTACTACAATGAAAAGATTATTTTCATTTCTTGCGATCATAGGAATCATACTTGCCAGCAATTGCTCAAGAATACCAGAAAACAACGACCCCGTAATCGGTATTTGGTCAAATACCAAAATTGAATCGACCAATAAGGCCGAAAAACAAACCACACGTAAAGAATGGATTTTCAACGATGCCTACCTAGGTCGTTTTCATGAATACCAAAACAACTCTATCGCCGTATTGACCGATTTCAAATGGGCGGAAGACAACGGCACCTATACTATATCATACCCCGGTCTTGAAAACAAAACGGATGACATCGTTATCATGATCGAATCTGAAACAGCCAGCACTCTTAAAGATGCCCAAGGAAATATTCTGGCTACTAGGGAATAAAGCAATAATTCACAACTTTATCATATAGAACTCGTCTTGAGTTCATAGACTTTCTCACGATGGTCAAAAATAAAAAAACCGTCAATGACGGTTTTTTTTCTATAAATTAATGCCAGAGCCTGTCTAGGAATTTGTGATTAGAATTCCTAAACAGGCTCTCAATACCTACGCATCAATATTCGCATAAATGGCATTTTTCTCAATAAACTCTCTTCTTGGTGGTACCTCATCACCCATGAGCATAGAGAAGATACGATCGGCTTCGGTCGCATTTTCGATAGTAATCCGCCTTAGAGTCCTAAAAGAAGGGTCCATTGTGGTATCCCACAACTGTACTGCGTTCATCTCACCAAGGCCTTTGTAACGTTGTATACTTACACCTCCACTACTATAGCTATCTACTATGGCATCTCGCTCTTCATCATTCCATGCATAGCGTTTTTTTGCACCCTTTTTTACCAAATATAAGGGCGGGGTCGCTATATAAATATGACCGTTCTCTATCAATTCACGCATATAACGGAAAAAGAAAGTCAGGATCAGGGTTTCAATATGGCTACCGTCAACATCGGCATCACACATGATGACGACCTTATGATAACGCAGTTTATCAATGTTCAGCGCCTTACTGTCCTCTTCAGTACCAATGGTGACCCCAAGGGCCGTGTAGATGTTTTTTATCTCTTCATTCTCAAAAACACGGTGCGGCATGGCCTTTTCAACATTCAAAATCTTACCACGTAAAGGCAAAATGGCTTGAAAATTACGATCCCTGCCTTGTTTGGCAGTACCCCCTGCCGAATCTCCCTCTACTAGAAATACTTCACATAGGGTAGGATCTTGCTCAGAACAATCCGATAATTTTCCGGGTAGGCCTCCGATACTCATCACCGTTTTTCGCTGTACCATTTCACGCGCTTTGGTAGCGGCATGTCTTGCTTGTGCGGCCAATATCACCTTTTGTACAATAACCTTGGCATCATCGGGATTTTCTTCCAAATAGTTGGTCAGCATCTCTGATACCGATTGGCTAACCGCCGAGGATACTTCCCTATTTCCCAATTTTGTCTTGGTCTGTCCTTCAAATTGCGGTTCAGCCACCTTGACCGAGATGATTGCCGTCAAACCTTCCCTAAAATCGTCTCCCTGTACTTCAAATTTGAGTTTATCCAACATTCCCGAAGCATCGGCATACTTTTTAAGGGTACTGGTCAGTCCTCTTCTAAAGCCCGATAAATGCGTACCACCTTCATGGGTATTTATATTGTTCACATACGAATGCAGGTTTTCGGTATAGGAGGTGTTGTACACCATGGCAACCTCAACGGGAATTCCGTTTTTCTCGCCTTCCATCGAAATAATATTTTGGATCAACTGCTCTCGGCTGCCATCTAAAAATCGGATGAATTCTTTCAAGCCCTCATCAGAATAAAAGGTTTCACCAAGATAGCCTGTTTCGCTATCCTTATCTTTCTGGCGTTTGTCCATAATCGATATGGTCACCCCTTTGTTCAAAAAGGAAAGTTCACGCATACGGTTGGACAGTGTTTCATAACTGTATTCTATTGTTTGGGTAAAGATGGCCGTATCAGGGTGAAAAGTAACCATGGTACCTCTTTCTTCAGTCTCCCCAACACTTTTTACAGGGTATAAGGCCTTACCTCTTTCGTATTCCTGTTCCCATATTTTACCATCTCTATAAACGGTAGCCGTTAAATGATCTGAAAGTGCATTGACCACCGAAACGCCCACACCGTGCAACCCTCCAGAGACCTTATACGAATCCTTATCGAATTTACCACCGGCACCGATCTTTGTCATGACCACTTCAAGGGCCGAAACACCCTCTTTTTTGTGCAGGCCCACGGGTATGCCCCTACCGTTATCTTTTGTTGTTATCGAATTATCCTCGTTAATGACCACACTGATGGTATCACAATATCCTCCCATTGCCTCATCGATAGAGTTATCTACGACCTCGTACACCAAGTGGTGTAAGCCTCGTACACCAACATCACCTATGTACATTGAAGGGCGCATGCGCACATGCTCCATACCTTCCAATGCCTGAATACTATCGGCAGAATATTCACCTTTCTTTGGTGCTTCGTTTTGCTTTGATTCCTCTGCCTTGTTGGCTTCGTTTTCGCTATTCAATTCGTCTTTGTTCTCTGCTTCTTCGCTCATATACTATATGGTTGTGTTCTGTCTAAAAATGACAATCCGACAAATATACGCAATACCCTATGGAATATGACTTTTGTAGTGCTTACGGGCATCTAAGTTATCAACAAAAATTGTGGAAAATATTTAGCCTGAAAAGGTGCTTGTTCATACCATAGTGTTCTTAAAAATGGAAGCTTTTAGATCTATCGGTTTTAAACAAAACAAAAGCCCCGCTTCTCAGCGGGGCCTCCTGACTAA
>CAZEUV010000121.1:0-3004 GCA_964515285.1 uncultured Maribacter sp.
ACTTGAATAGATAATACCCCCAAACAACAAATTCAAGGTTTTTTTGGGTTTATCGGTGTCGTTATTGTGGCCAACAATCACCGAAGACAACAATGATATAGGCTGAAGAATTATAAGAACAACCCTTGCCAGTGTGATCGCTATTAAGAACGAACCTACTATTTCATGATCCTCTTTTACCAACAGGGATCCCACCGTCAACATAAATAGCTCTAAAAAGGTCATCGCCGATCGAGGTAGGCCATACTTGAAAAAAGACTTGCCTTCTTTTGTAAGCAGCTCTTTTGTGGGAGGCCTATACAACCGCAAACCGATAACAATGTACCCCAACAGTAACAACTGAAAAACAGCCATTAGGGTCAAAGAGATCCTTAATATTTCGAACAAGTTTTCTGCCTTGCCAATTACCAAAAAAACCACTAATAGAATGAGGCTAGCGTTGAGTACATTGATGATATTATAAAGTAAAATACGCCTTAGGTTAAGAAAATACGGAAGAATGAGATAGCTCAAATGTAAAATTGAAATATACACAAAGGTCAACGCTAAATAATCATCTCGGTCCTCAATATTGGGCAATAAAAGTGTACCAATGGCATTGCTGAAAAACGTGTAGAGCAGCCATAAAACAATTGCCCCTATGACCCAAAAGCCAAACGATATAAAGAAGTAGGTCTTTATTTTGGGGGTATCGTCTTTGTTCAGACTGGTAAACCGAATCAAGGCCTGCGAACAGCCCAATTGACTCAGGTTAGAAAAGGTTGGCGCCAATCTTCTGATCAACATAAAGGTTCCTAAAAGGGCGGTCGACAAATAAAACTCGGCTTCTTTTATCAACCAAAAATTAAAAAGTACCGCCAATACGGCAAATAGGGTGCTAACTATAACATCTGAACTGATCTTATTCATTATCCCTTAGTTTTTCTATTGCAAAATACAGTTTGCCCGTCTTTGTGATCTGCGTCTCAAAGATCAGCTTTTTTGCGCTTGTTTTATGACCATAATTATAACTAAGGTGATATTCCCCTAATCTAGGTTGCGACTCTTTATCGTAGACAATCGTATATCGATCATCGCCTAGAACGGCGACCACCGTATCACCCATAATCGTTAAATCGACTTTTTCAGAAAAATGCAAATGGCGACTTACCGTATGCCCAGCTTCGCATGAAATTGTATCTGAACAAGACAGTTTAAAATCGGTCTTGTTCAAGAGTAAAGTTCTTTCGTGTCTCACAGCATCCACTAATCGTTTATAACCACCGTGTTTTCCAGAGATTTTTACCTCATCGTGTTCTTCTTCAATGGTAACGTCATAGGGCATCGCGCTATTGGCAATGCCCCAATTGCCAATCAAAGGGGCAATCTCTTCATCATCAACGGTCAACACGTTGTGATAGGCCGATGCTTTCATTTGTTGCTTTAGTTTTAAATCACCCGTATAGGTATAGCATCCAGCGTCGACGATAAGGTCTTGGCCATTCAACATAAGTTCAAAAGCAAACAGATCATTATGCCCGTGACCGCCCCTTCCGTTCATTCCTACTTCACCAACATCGGTTATAAAATAATTGCTGTGATCCTTAACTACGGTAAACCCTCCTATGGGATAGGATAAAACCTTAATCCCATCTGTAGGGTCATACTTCAAGGTTTTTGCCCTTTCAAGACCAAATAGTTCTAGGGAAGAGCTGTATGTTTTTGTGGTATTGTTCAAGTCTTGATCATGAAGAAAAAGACTTGCCAGTTGTACTATATTGGTATGGTCGTTCAATGGCAATTCATCGTTTTGAAATACCGAAGCGCTGTCATTGTCACCAATAATGGGCGTTAATGAATTGGGTTTGGTATAATCTTTTATAAAAAAACAAGCGTTTTTGAATGTCTGTTTGGTTTTTGGCTGTATTTCAAGACCCAAACGCTGCATTACCAAAAAGCATATCAAATAAAACTCGACCACTAAGCGATGATAGGCAATAGATTTTTCAAAGTTCACGCCATCAACGATAAACTGTAGGTGAAACTCATTTTCAATTTTGGATAGGGCATAGCTTTGCCACTTTTCCGCCTCTTTATAAAACCCTTTAAAACTAGTACTCAAAAGCAATAAAGCCGTTAGGTTGGCCGTGTAGTGATTTCCCCTAACATCAGTATACTCTATGGTTTTCCATAAAAAAATACCGTGTAGTATTAAAATTTCAGTGAGCAGGTCAATAGTTTTTTCACTGCTTGGTGCTAAAAGCATTAGTTCGCGTAATTGCACGAGATTTAGACTGCGTACAGATACTTCCATAGGATACCAATTTACCGAATGTGCGATAGGATTCTTTTGCTTCCAATCAGCTAGTACGTTATGAATGTAATCGATATACTTAGCTTCCCCAGTCATCAAATACGCCCTTGAAATGGGAATCAGAAAACTCAATCGTGACAATTCCCATGGAAATTTCACATCATATTCAATAGCCTTATTCTCCTCATAGAAAGAATAGGTTTTGAAATAGTTGTTTTCCCAAACATGGCCCGACCTCCAATCGGCATTCCATTGAAACGGATATTCAAAATGATAATCGGTATCAAAAATGGAAATATTTCCTTTTAAAATGGTATCAGCACTACTTTTTATATGCTGATGAATGCCCTCCGAGAAAGGGTCTTTATACAAATTGGGTTCATCAGCAAAGAGTGAGCTCTTTTGTTTCCAACATTCTTTTGAACTCTTGATTTTTTGTGAAATCTTGGCCTCTATTTTGGCCCAAAAGTTGGTCTTATGATAGAATTTCAACCGAACGAGCTGAACCAACCGATACCAAACTACGGGCAAGGGCTTTGATAAAATAGTCTTGATGTTCACTCGACTTGAATTTTGTTAATCGTTCTGTATGAGAAAGGTCGCTTGAGTAGTCTGTACCATATCCTCAAAATCTATGGCCCATTTGCCACTTGCTATGGCTTCGTGCATATACAGCAATTCTTCATATTGACCTTTTTCAGGAGTTTTTCC
>CAZEUV010000121.1:3104-6109 GCA_964515285.1 uncultured Maribacter sp.
ATCAGAGGTGGCGTATTTCGCATTAAAATGGGTGGCGACAGATTTGCCTTTATGTCCAGTTCTATTGACCACGGCATAGAGGGCATATTTGTCCTTCATCTTCTCCATATTGGGCAAGTGCATGGCCGTGGCAAAACTTCCTGCGCCAACAAGAGCCACGTTCAATGGTCCTTTTTTGTTATATCCTGAATTGACCATTACCTTGGCCTGTGGCTTGTCTTCTGTTTTATGGTCATAACTCAACAGGACAATAATCGGTTTTTCAGGACTCTGAAGTGAGGCGTACGCTTCTTCGGCCTCTTCAATGGGGTATACTTTGTCAATCAAGCGATTCAATTTTACCTTACCCTCATCGAGCATACGAAGATACTCGGTCATGTTTCTGTTTTCGGTCCATCGTACATAGGCGTAAGGGTAGTCATTGCCCATATCTTCATACTGACGATCGTACCTGCCCGGGCCATAGGAAGTCGATATTTTAAAATCGAGCTCTTTTTGGTAGATATCCGCTCGATTGATTTCCATTCCCGATACGCCAACAAGAATCACACGTCCTTTTTTCTTACAGGCTTTAAACGCATCTGACAAAGGTTCGCTGCTTGAGGTAGCAGCCGTAAAAATAATGGCATCTGCTCCGTATCCTCCTGTAAAGTCAGTCACAGTTTTTACCAAATCAGTTTTGGATGGATTGATGACCACATCGGCACCCAGTTCTTTTGCAATGGCCAAGCGATCGTCATTGATATCGCTCACGATGGTGCGCACGCCTGAATTCTTAAGAAATTGTATGGTAAGTAACCCCAATATTCCTGCGCCGATAACAACGCCATATTCCCCCATTCTTAAATCGGCCCTTCGTATACCTTGCAAAGCTATACCGCCAAGTGTAACCGTCGAAGCCAATTGCAGATCAAGCCCCTCTGGAACTTTCATAACCAAATTCTGTGGCACTACGGCATATTCGGCATGGTTTGCTATGCCTGCACCTGCGGCGGCAACCTTATCGCCAACCTGAAAATTCTTGACCCCATTACCAATTGCTATCACAATACCCGCATTTGAATAGCCGGTAGGGGTGCCGTACTTTACTTTTTGCTGTACTTTCGAAAAGGCCTTTGCAATACCTTGGGCTTTTGCCAAATCAATGACCTTCTTTAGGTTTTCGGGTTGTTTCATCGCCCTTACCAATAGGTTCTCACCGCTATTACCAACGCTTTTTAGTTCGGTACCTGCTGATATACAACTATAGGAGACCGCAATCAACACTTCACCCTCTGACAATATTGGGGAAGGAACTTCCTCGGCCAATACCTTCCCTTTTTTTATGATTGCTTGTAACATTCTTTATCTCTGTTATTTCTAGTAATGACGTTTATTGGGTCTAGTTATAAAAACCCGTTTAAAAATTTAAATTCAAATCCAAAATGGTCATCGTATTTCCGACTACGCCCGTATCAGGTTTATATAGATAAACCTTGGTCTCTTTGAAGTTTTTTGGCAAAATGACAAATTCATCGGTGCTAACGATTATCTCGTTCCCCATTTTCTTCACCTTGCATTTCACCGCAATCGTTTTAGCCATGTTCTCCTCATCTGACTTACTTTTAAACTCCTCTGGATTTTCAGGATATACCCTAAAAGCAATACTCAAGTCTTCAATAGTCTGAATATTTCTTGAATCTTTAAAAAAATAAAAGACCTTAAATGTATTCTTCCCGATTCGCTGAACGCCTATTTTATCGACCCGTACAAACTCGGTAAAATCAAAACCGTTGGTAAAAATAAACTTCAGGCTCTTTGAGATATCCTCTACCTCGGTAAGCCCTATTTTAAAATCGGTATTTTCCTCTTTTTTTGTTTTACAGGATACTACAGCCAATACCAAAACAATAAAAACAATCTTTTTTAGCTTCATTTTCACCTCAAAACACTATTAACGGGTCTCTTCGCAAAAGTACGATAATTCTTAATCTTGTCAAGCCTTGCGCTGTTCTCTAGGCCATTTTCTTGCAGAATTTTCAAGGCAAAACCATACCAGGTCATTGCTTCGCCATCGGTAAAATGATGAATACCATAGTTCTTGTTATTCTCGGCCATCAGATCTAAAACATACTTCGCCAAATTGTTGGCGTTGGTAGGGCAACCCATTTGTTCCTCTGAAATCTTCATGGTTTCCCCAGCTTTTGCCTTTTCTAAAATGGTTTTATAGAAATTTTTTCCGAACTCGGAATACAACCATGAGGTTCTAACCACAAAATAGGTGATCAAAACTTCTTGAATATATCCTTCCCCCTTTAGTTTTGATGCTCCATATACATTGATGGGGTTCGGTCGATCATCGGTGGTGTAAGGTGATTTCTTTTCCCCGTCAAAAACATAATCCGTAGAAATATGGATCAAAACCACGTTGTTTTCTGCACAGGCTTTCGCAAGTAGTTGAACCCCTTCGGCATTTACGGCAAAGGCCAGCTCGGGCGTTTTCTCGGCTTGTTCAACATTGGTGTAAGCGGCGCAATTAATACAAAAATCAAATTGTTCTGAAGCGAAGGCTGTATTTATTTCTTTGGAGTTCGTAATATCAAGTGTCTTTGAAGTATGGAAAACGAACTCAACTTTTGGGTAGTTCTTTGCGATTTTTTGGATGCTCAACCCCAACTGCCCATTGGCTCCTGTAACTAAAACACGCTTCATGGATACATATCTTTAAAACTGGGGAGTTCACGGTCTTTTTCCGAAAGCATTAGTTCGTCAAGGGGATACTCCCAATCAATTGCAAGGGTATTATCATTAAAAATCAACCCCCTTTCAGCGTCTTCACGATAATAGGTATCGCATTTATAGACGAAAACGGCCTCATCGCTTAAAGCCAAAAAGCCATGAGCCATACCTTTTGGTATAAAAAGGCTCTTTCTATTGCTATCAGATAATCTGACCTTATAATACTGCCCAAATGTATCGCTGTCTTTTCGTAGATCAACAGCAACATCCAATACTTCACCTTTAGC
>CAZEUV010000121.1:6209-8825 GCA_964515285.1 uncultured Maribacter sp.
TTTAGCCCTTGCCGTTCTTGAATGACCTCTACCAATTGCGAGGCCTGCATCAACGAACCGAACGTACCTGTATCTAACCAGGCCGTACCCCGATCTAATATACTAACTTTCAACTTTCCTTTTTCTAGATACACCCTATTGATATCGGTAATTTCCAATTCCCCTCTTTTACTGGGTTTAATCCTTTTCGCGATTTTGATTACCTCATTATCATAAAAATAAATGCCCGGTACGGCATAGTTCGATTTCGGGTGCTCAGGCTTCTCTTCTATTGATAGTGCCTTGCCCATCGTATCAAATTCCACTACACCATATCTTTCAGGGTCTTGTACATGATAGCCGTAGATAATGCCTCCAACGGGATCGTTGTTCGCCTGTAATAGTTTTGCGAGGCCAGAGCCGTAAAAGATATTATCTCCTAGAATTAGGGCTACTTTGTCTTTGCCAATAAACCGCTCACCAATAATAAAGGCCTCTGCCAAACCATTGGGACTCTCTTGTTCGGCATACTCGAAACTACAGCCCAATTGCGTGCCGTCACCTAACAATTTCTTAAATAAAGGAGCATCTTGGGGGGTGGTGATTATCAATATTTCTTGAATTCCCGCGCCCATCAAAGTGGCCAAGGGATAATAAATCATCGGCTTGTCATAAATGGGCATCAGCTGCTTGCTCACAGCTATAGTAATGGGGTGCAATCTTGTACCCGAACCACCTGCTAAAATAATTCCCTTCATTTTTGTGCTATTTGATGTTTTGTAAGGTACCATTCCAAGGTTTTTCGAATACCGGATTCAAAATCCTCTTTTGCCATCCAGCCCAGTTCTTTTTTGATTTTAGAAGCATCTATGGCATACCTTTGATCATGCCCCAATCTGTCTTTCACAAAAACAATCTGTTCTTGGTAGCTTCCTTTTTTCTTCGGATGGATATCATCCAATAAGCTACAGATCTTTTTGGCAATGTGCAAATTATCGTATTCGTTGTTTCCTCCAATAGCATAGGTTTCACCCGCTTTACCCTTTTTCAAAACCAGCTCTATTCCATTGCAATGATCCAAAACATAAAGCCAATCACGTATGTTGGTGCCGTCTCCGTAAATGGGAATGTCGGCTCCTTTCAAAGCCTTTCGAACTATTGTGGGAATAAGCTTTTCATCGTGTTGTTTGGGGCCGAAATTGTTCGAGCAATTGCTCGTTACCACATTGAGGCCATATGTGTGAAAATAACTACGGGCCAAAAAGTCTGATGAAGCCTTTGATGCACTGTACGGACTATTGGGCGCATAGGGCGTTTCTTCATTGAAAAATCCTGTACTGCCCAAGCTACCATATACCTCATCTGTAGATACATGGTGAAAGCGTGCGTTTTCAAAACCTTTTCTCGGCTGGTTAGGGGCTTGCAACCAATGCTTTTTAGCTGCTTCTAAAAGTACGAATGTACCTTCTATATTCGTTTTTATAAAACTATCGGGTTTTTCAATTGAATTATCAACGTGTGATTCGGCGGCAAAATGAACGACGGTGTCAATGTTGTGTTTTTCAAAAATATCCTTGACCAAAACGGAATCACAAATATCACCCTTGACAAAGTGATACCGATTGTTATTTTTTGTTTCCAATAAATTATCCAAATTACCGGCATAGGTCAATTTATCAAGATTTACGACCTCTGTCAAAATGTTCTTCCCCAAGAAATAGGGAATGAAATTACTGCCGATAAAGCCAGCGCCGCCTGTCACTAAAACACGATTCCCTAAAGTCGAATTGCCCATTTCTACTCGATTTCTTTCGCTTTTTCATTTATATACCTAAAAATGGAAAATAGGAAAAAAGCCAATACCAAATAGGTTGGTATCGCTACGATTCTCTTATTGAAAAAAGGTTTTTCAATATTTTGTGTTTTCCCCAAGTTGATAATGCTCAAAACTTTGGCTTGATCTGCGATTTCCAATTTTTTCTCTTCGCTTTCCTTAATCAGGTTGTTCTTCAAATTCAAAAGACCCGTCACGTTCAGGGTATTTTCTTTTTCTAAATACACCATACTACCATCTGACTTGTTTTTTTCCGATAAAATCGCCTTTGTGTAATTAGCTACTAATTTGTCTATCTGGTCGATCAATACAGTATTCTTTTCAATACGGGATTTCGCATTTTCAGTATGTACTTTTTTCAAATCATCAAAATAAGGATTCCCGTTAATATACTCGAGCATTTTTTCAACGGCCACAGAACCCTTCTTGGGGTCTTTATAAGAAAATGTGATCTTGTGTTCAACAATGCTCTTCTGAAAGAGCTCTGATTTTAAAATATCGATTACAAAGCTCTCGTCTTTGAAATTCTGAAGTACTTCTAAATACTTCATCTCTTCTATCAAGGCGTCTCCATTTTTTTCTTCAGCATCCTCAATAGCTTCTATCTCAATATCAAAGCCCTTTAAATCGGCAACTTGAATGCCCATATTGCTGAAAAAGGCTTCGTTACCGGCCTTGATGTTCGACGCTATCTCATCGACCACATCGTAAAGGTAATTCTTGCTCTCAAAGTTGGGCCGAACAATGACATCGGTCTTTAGCTTTTTGGGAATGAAACTGTTCAATAAAAAATTGGCCGCAAC
>CAZEUV010000122.1:0-8733 GCA_964515285.1 uncultured Maribacter sp.
AAGTTTTTCACTATATTTCCATAAAAATGCGCGGACTACACATAGCGCTGCGTTGCGGAGAATTGCCAAAGGCCGCGTTGCTACAACTTCTAAGGCATATGGCCGGCCGAGATCAAGGTTGGTGCACAAACCTAGGTCGGGGCTCTTTCAAGACAAGTCCGTTACATAGCGCAGACCCTGCGTACGGCCAACCGAAAAAGGGCAGTGTACTTTTGCCAATGACCTTATTTTGTAGCTGGTTGAAGTTCTTGAAAAAACCTTATCAGAATGCCGTAAACTTAAATTAACTTTTTGAAAAAAATAAAAGAATGAAACATTCAACAAGAACATTTATTACAACAATTGCAATACAGACAATATTGGTAGTTTCAGTTTTTGCGCAAAATAACGACTGGAGAGATGTAAAAAACGGCACATCGATCTACACAAATGCTTATTGTGATCAACCTTATGTTGTTGCTCTTGAAAATCGGAAATGGTTATGTGTTTTTACCACAAATGCTGGGCATGAAGGAAGCGGTGGGCAGCACATAGTAAGTTCTGTTAGCACAGACCATGGAAAAACTTGGTCGAAGCCTGTAAGGATTGAGGAACCCACAAAAGAATCCGCTTCATGGGCAATGCCATACCTTACCGATTATGGAAGGGTTTATGTTTTTTACGATTACAATGGCGATAAAATACATGACCTTGGCGACGAAAAAAATATAAGAGAAGATATGATTGGTTGGTACTGCTTCAAATATTCCGATGACGAAGGCAAAACATGGTCAGAAAGGCATAGGTTGGATGTTCGCTTAACAAATGTGGACTTAATTAATGATTGGGCAGGGAAAGTTCAAATTATGTGGGGTATTGGTAAGCCTGTAGATGTCGATGAAGGTATGATGTTCGCTTTCACAAAAATTGGTAAATATATGCTAGATTACAGCGAGGGCTGGTTTTTTAGGTGCGACAATATTAATACCGAAAAAGATGTCTCAAAATTGAAATGGGTTAATCTGCCGGAATCTGATAATGGTGTAAAAAATGAAGCATTGGGATCTATCAATTCTGAGCAGAACATTTTTCAGATGAATAACGGCTCTATTTATTGTATGCACAGAACTGTTTCGGGTCACCCTGCTGAATCATACTCTTACGACGGCGGAAAATCATGGTCGGTACCTGTTCCTCCAAAATATACAAATGGTATAGAACTCAAAAACCCAAGGGCATGTCCAAGAATATGGAAGTGTAAGAACGGTAAATACTTATTTTGGTATCACAATAACGGAGGAAAAGATTTTAATTCGCGGAACCCTGCATGGGTAAGTGGAGGGATTGAAAAAGAGGGTAAAATTATTTGGAGCCAACCTGAGATCTTGCTTTACGAAATTGATTCGAAAGTAAGAATGAGTTATCCAGATTTGATAGAGCAGAATGGCAAATACTGGATTACCGAAACAAATAAAGAAAATGCACGATGCCATTCTATACCCGATGATTTCTTTGATATTATCTGGTCTCAATTTGAAAGAAATACAATAACACACGATAATCTGATAACTGAATGGGGGGCTGATGAGTTGCAATCAAAATTCCTACTTGATATACCCCAGGGCAATAATGACCAGTACCGATTGGGCTTTACATTTGATTTCAGGATAAAACTTACTGATATCAGGGCTGGTCAAAGATTATTTACGGCAAAAACAGATCAGGGCACAGAAATTATCATTCAGACTGCTGAATATGGTTCAATAGAAATAGTTATTTCAGATGGGGAAAACACGGAAAAATGGAGTTCAGACCCTGGTTTAATCAACGCATACGGTGAACATTGTGTGGCGGTTTCTGTGGATAAGGGGCCTAAGATCATCCAGTTTGTGGTTGACGGGACTGTATGCAATGGAAGAGATTTCAGGCAGTATGGATGGACACGTTTCAGGTCAAACTTGAGCAATATCACTTTCCAACAGATAGAAGTTGGAGATTTGGTTCAGGGAACTCTCAGGCCTCAGGGTAATATGACAAATCTGCGGATCTACAACAGACCATTGATGAATACCGAAGTGATTGGTAATCATAAGAATTTTCAAACGATAAAATAAACAACTAGGGGAAAATCGTTTTTAATCGAGACCCGACCGACCGGCACGGGCAGGCAAGCCTCACCAAGAGGTTTTTTTCTAGCCCATTTTGTGTCGGTCATTATTTTATCGAAGCGTACAGTCAATCTTTTTAAAACATAAAAAACCCTTGTCTTGTTTATTTACCGTGTACTTTAAACGTTCTATAACCGAAAGCTGCAACCACTAAAAAACAGAGTAAGGGCAGAATAAACGAAAAATTAACCTCGGGTACTCCAAGAATTTCAATATCGGTATAGCCTGGGCCACCAAAGTCTAAAATAGATCCTTGAAGTACGGGCATTACCGCCCCACCAACAATCGCCATAACCAAAAACGCCGCTCCGAATTTTGCATCTTCACCCACTCCTTCCAACGCAATGCCATATATGGTGGGAAACATTAAAGACATACAAAAAGAAATTCCGACCAAGGCATATAAACCCATAGTGCCTTGAATAAAAATAGCGCCCATTGTAAAAGCGGCCGCACCCAAAGCAAAGTACAACAGCAATTTGCCCGAACTTACATATTTTAACAAGTACGTGCCGATCCAACGTCCTATCAAAAACAATATCAAGGCCCAATATGCATACGTTACGGCACTTCTGTTATCAATACCCAGCGTTTCGGCATACTGATAAATATAGGTCCAACACATAATTTGTGCACCTACATAGAACATTTGGGCAATAACACCCTCAACAAACTTTCTGTTTTTGAACAAACGTTTAACGGCATCCTGCACCGAGCCCCCTGTCTTGCTTTTATTTTCTGGCATTTTAACGAACATAATAAGCAAAAGCATAAACAATACGAACAGGCCGAGTATTACATAGGGGTTTCGTATGACCATAAGATCAGAAGCCCTTACCGCTGTTTTGGCGGTTTCAGAAAGTGTGTCGTACAAAACATTTCCTTGAGCATCAAGGTCGTCAGATTGTAGCGAACCCAAAATAAAGGTTTGTGCAATATATAAGCCGGTTAAAGCACCAATGGGATTGAATGCCTGGGCAAGATTCAACCGTCGTGTGGCCGTTCTTTCATCGCCCATTGACAAAATAAACGGATTGGCGGTAGTTTCCAAGAAAGCCAATCCGAAGGTTAGAATGTACAGGGCAGCAAGAAAAAACGCGAATTCCTCATAGGCAGCGGCAGGATAAAACAACAATGCCCCTACGGCATACAAGATCAACCCAACAATGATTCCTTTTTTATAGGTATACTTTTTTACGAACATGGCTGCTGGAAAAGCCATAGTGAAATATCCTCCGTAAAAGGCCATTTGCACCCATGATGCCTGTGTATTATTCAATTCCAATATTTTTTTAAAGGCCGATACCATAGGGTTGGTTATATCATTTGCAAACCCCCAAAGTGCGAATAAAGATGTTATCAAGATGAAGGGGAGCAATACCTTTTTTGATACTACGGGTACATTATCGGTGTTTTTCATGGCGAACTGTATTAAGTCTGGTTTTTCTTAGAAATTGTTTAGAAATTTATCACTGGTCGATTTCGGTCAATAAGGCCCTATCTAAATGTATATAGCCCCCATCAACTGTGATAAACTGCCCTGTGGTATGTGATGATCTTTCAGAAATAGTAAAAAGACATATATCGGCGATTTCCTGAGGTGTTGTCATGCGGTTTTCCAAGGGAATTTTCGCTACAATGGATTTTAATTTTTCTTCACCACCTTCCAAGGTTTTTATCCAAGTATCGTACGCTGGCGTCCAACTTTCGGCAATAATCAAGGCGTTACAACGAATTCCTTCCTTTATCAGATCTACCGCCCATTCTCTTGTCAAGCCTAAAACGCCCCCTTTTGATGCGGCATAGCCAGAAGTACCGCCTTGCCCTGTCAATGCGACTTTAGAGCCGATATTCAGTATATTCCCTTTTGTTTTTTTGATATAGGGAAGACAATATTTGGTCATGGCAAAAAAGCTTATTAAGTTCAGTTCGAGAGATTTCTTAAAATCCTCTACCGAAGCATCAAGACCAACCCCGTCGTTCACACCAATATTATTTATGAGTGCATCAATACGACCGTACTTCGCACCTATTTTTTTTACCGCTGCTTCAATTTGGGCTACATCACATAGATCGGTCTTTATAAAAATGGAATCAATTCCACCTTCTTGCAGTTCCTTTTCGTAGCCATAACCACGGTCATTACGACAAACGATTACGGGTATGGCGCCTTCGTCGGCCAAAGTCCGAACAATGGTTTCGCCAATACTACCCTTTAGACCGGCTGCCCCAGTTACTACCACCACCTTATCTTTTAATTGTAGATCCATATTATAAGTTATAAAATTCTATTGCATTTTGTCCCATGATTCCGGCCCGCTCTGTTGAACTGAGTTGCGCTATGAAATCAGTTACCAACTTTTTCACTTGACCATAGTTGCCAGCTACCAAACAAACAGGCCAATCAGATCCGTACATGATGCGATCAGGGCCAAAGCTGTTCAAGGTCAAATTCATGTACGGGTGTATCTGTTCTGGTTTCCATGTAGTGTAATCCGCTTCTGTAATCATGCCCGACCATTTGCAATATACATTTTCATGCTTGGCGATTTCTGACATCAAAGTGGCCCAATCATCGAAAAGACCCTCTTTGATATGTGGTTTGGCGATATGATCTATAACAAATCTTTGATTGGGAAAACGTTTTACAAACTCAAGGGTCGCATTCAACTGATGCGGAAGAATCAAGATATCGTATACATACCCGTATTTTTCTAAATGGAAAATTCCCCTTAAGAAATCGGGCCCCAGTAAGAAATCGTCATCGGCCTCAGCTTGAACGATATGCCTAAATCCTTTTAATTTTTTTTCCCTTTGACACTTCTCAAGTACCAAATCAATCTCTTCGGCTCGAAGATCTACCCATCCAACAACGCCTTTTACAAATTCGTTATCGTTTGCCAGATCCAATAGAAAATCGGTCTCTGCCATACTTTGGGCCGCCTGCACGGCCACACAACCGTCTATTTCATTCTCTTGATAGACGTCTCTCAGGTCAGAAGGCAAGAAATCACGCCGAATGATTGACATTGAATCGTTGATCCAAGCGTGTTCTTTCGGCTCGTATTTCCAAAAATGTTGATGTGAATCTATTGTCATATAAATTCTTTTGTCTGGTTACTGCGGTTACGAATGGTTCTCTATAGCCTTTAAGGTTTCTACGATTTCGTTGGTTTCAATAGCGACAAGATAGGTCGATACCAATTGTGTTAATTCTGGTATGGCATTTAGATCTTCTCCCCAAATATGATCATTTCCTAAAATATGCTCCGCCAGCTTTTCCGATGTACCATCATGTTTTCCGTACTTTTCCCAACTGACCTTGAAAAAGTCCAATACATTGTTGTCATCTTTTAGCTGAATCTTCTCGCCATTATATTCCCCCTTATAAAACCGAATCAAGGCCGCTAGGCCAAAAACGATTCTTTTAGGTAGCTTTTTATGAACTGCGACATACTCTTTAAGCGTCGGCAGCAAACGAGCTACAAACTTAGCGGTGCTATTGAGTGAAATACTTATCAATTGGTGTTTTAAGAACGGATTTCTAAAACGATCCAAAACATCATTGACAAATTTTTTCTTTTTTTCTTCGGAAAAATTCAATGTAGGTATCACTTCTTCCATCAAAAGGGATTTTACAAAACCACCCACAACCCCATCATCAATAGCTTCTTTTACCGTACGCATTCCCACTAGATAACCGACGGGAACCATTGACGTGTGCGCACCGTTCAAAATACGTACCTTCATCTCACGGTAAGGAGCAAGGTCATCTACAAAGTCAACATTGAGGCCAGCTTGACGAAAAGGCAATTCATCTGCTAGTGAACCAGCCCCTTGAACGATCCAACTATGGTAGTGTTCACCAACCACCAAAAGCTTGTCTTCAAAATCAAATTCATTCTTGATTTCAAGTGCCCGATCGCCATCGTAACCCGATACGATTCGGTCAACTAAGGTACTGCAAAAATCATTGGCAGTATGTATCCACTTTTTAAAGTCGTTGCCCAATTTCCAATGATCTGCGTATTGCAAAATGGTTTCTTTCAAAACAGTGCCATTGTTCGCAATCAGTTCGCAAGGCAATAGAATGCAGCCTTTAGCAGTGTCATTTCTAAAATATTGGAATCTATGATACAACCAGACGGTAAGTTTCGCAGGAAATTCTTTAGGTGGCGAATCATCGAATTTATCCTCAGGGTCGAATTTGATTCCCGCTTCGGTAGTGTTCGAGACTATAAAACGAAGACTTTCGATTTTTGCCAATTCCAAATAACCCCTCCAGTCCGTATACGGGTTTATAATCGTCTGAACCGCCGAAACCAATGTTTTTTCAGAGACCAACGCTCCATTGACCACTCCATCCAAAACTACATAAAACAGTCCGCCTTGAGATTTTAACGCAGCGTAATCACCTTGATTTGTAGGTTTTATAATCGCAACCCCACCATTAAAATCGGTTTTTTCGTTCATGATATGAACCATCAAATCGACAAATGCCCGTAGAAAATTTCCGCCACCGAACTGCATTACCTTTAAAGGCAATGTTTTGGGCTTGTTGGCAGTTGTTCTGTTCAGTGGTTGCATATTTGTTTTTTCGTCATTGTGAGCGCGGCAAAGTGATTTGTTGCTTTGAAATACCCTATCTACATTTTACTTCGTCGCTTTAGCACATAAACCAAAACAATCTCTCATATACTCCTCGAAAAGACATGTGGTTTTACAACGAAATACCCCGTTTCCAAGGAATAAAATCTTCTTGGCCCAAACGTACCGCGGCTGTAACCTTCTCACCACTTGCTACTTTTATGATATAAGCCAAAAGTTCTTCACCCTTGCTTTCAATGGTGTCTTCTCCTGTAATTATGGTACCGGTATTGAAATCTATAATATCTTTCATGCGGTCCTTTAGTGTATTGTTGCTAGCTATTTTTATAACAGGGGCAATGGGGTTGCCCGTAGGTGTGCCCAAACCTGTGGTAAAGGCGATAATAGTACACCCGGATCCCGCAAGACCGGTCGTGCTTTCTACATCGTTTCCTGGCGTACACAACAAGTTCAGACCTTTTTTGGTCACCTTTTCAGCATAATCCAACACATCGGTCACTGGTGATGTTCCTCCCTTTTTTGCAGCACCGGCCGACTTCATGGCGTCGGTTATGAGTCCATCTTTTATATTTCCCGGAGATGGGTTATTTTCAAACCCCGAGCCTAAGGCCACGGCCCTTTCAGAATAGGAATGCATCAGCCTAGCGAATTTTTCCGCATTCTCTTCAGAATCACATCGATTGACAAGCTCTTGCTCTACCCCGTTCAATTCAGGAAATTCAGATAAGACGGTCGCACCGCCCAATGCAACCAGTAAATCAGATGCATAGCCCAGAGCGGGGTTGGCCGAAATACCTGAAAAACCATCTGAGCCACCGCACTCCAAGCCCAAGACCAAATGGCTTAAGGCTGCTGGTCTTCGTTTTGTTTTGTTCGCTTCGATCAGACCCAAAAATGTTTTTTTGACGGCTTCCTCAATAAAATGCCGTTCGCTCTTGCTCTCTTGTTGTTCTAGAATATACAAGGGTTTTGAAAAATTGGGACTCTGTTTTTTTATGGCCGCATCAAGCAATTTAAACTGTGCATGTTGGCAGCCAAGGCTTAAAATGGTAGCTCCTGCGACATTGGGGTTGGTAACATAGCCCGCCAAAAGATTGCAAAGGGTCTCTGCGTCTTGCCGAATGCCACCGCAGCCCCCTTCATGGTTCAAGAACTTGATCCCGTCAACATTGGGGAAGGTTCTGTTTTGTTTTATCTCCTCGGGAGTTCTGATAATCTCCGAATTCAATAATTCATCGGTAGAAGCGCCATTTTTATATTTATTGACCAAGGTTTCGGTATCAACGATAAAATCAGTTGTGGTATGGTAGCCCAAAGATTTCAACAGGGCGGATTTCATGACATCGACATTACGGTTTTCACAAAAAACCAGGGGAATTACCAGCCAATAATTTGCTGTACCAACACTACCATCGGCACGATGGTATCCGTTAAAAGTCGTGTCTTTCCATTTACTCACATCAGGAGCCTGCCAGGTCAGCTTATTCCGCGAAACGCTATAGTCTGAAGTGGCATGCACCACATTCTCTATTGTAATTGACTCCCCTTGGGCAATTGGTTTGGTCGCCCGACCAATCAAAGCACCGTACATGATGATTTCATCATCTTTTTCGAAATCTCGAATGGCAAACTTATGTTTGGCCTGAATTACGTCAATGGTTTCAAACGAATCACCATTAAAATCAACGGTAAAGCCCTTCTTTATGTCTTGTAAGGCCGCAAGAATATTGTCTTTCAGATGGATCTGTAAAAATGTTTGTTTCATAGTTCAAATATATTATCTCACTCTTTTTATTATAGCCAAAGCTTCTTTTACCCGTGCTTCCAGGGTTTTAAAATCTTGGTTCGCCAGAAGATCCTTCCCAATCAATTGAGACCCCATACCCACACAGGTGACCCCGGCATCAAACCATGCCTTTAGATTTTCATGGGTAGGCGAAACTCCGCCAGTAGGCATAATGCTCGTCCAAGGTTGCGG